>JAUYJX010000006.1 GCA_030699245.1 bacterium
AAAGACGACAAGTTGCAGATTTTACCGAAATTGCTAGATGGGGAAAAGCTAAACTTAATTAGCGTTACTCCTAATCAGCACTTCACTCAGCCACCTGCCAGATATTCGGAAGCCTCTCTGGTTAAAAAATTAGAAAGCGAAGGTATCGGCAGGCCATCAACTTATGCGCCAACTATTTCCACATTAATCACCAGGGGATATGTAGTCAGCGAGGAGAGGAAATTGGTTCCTCAGCAAATAGGTAAAATTGTCTGTGAACTGCTGGAAGATAATTTTGAATTTGTAGTAGATCCGGAGTTTACTGCTGAAATGGAGGCAAAGTTAGACAATATTGCCGACGGAAAGCAGCAATGGCAGCCCGTTGTTAAAGAATTTTATGATCCTCTAGAGAAATTAATCAAGGCCAAATCTGAAGACATAAAAAAGGTAGAAATACCAGTTATCGAGACAGATGAGATTTGTGAAAAATGCGGGCGTAAAATGGTAATAAAATCTGGTCGATACGGGCAATTTTTGGCTTGCAAGGGTTTTCCGGAATGTAAAAACACCAAACCGATCATCAAAAGCTTAAATATCACCTGTCCAGAGTGCCGTAAAGGTGAAATTATTGAGAAAAAAACTAAAAAGGGGCGAGTTTTTTACGGCTGCAGCCGTTACCCTGAATGCAAATATGCCTCTTGGACTAAACCCGATATATCAAAAAATAAATAAAAGTCATAAAAGTATTTGACCAAACAGATGTTAGATGATATAATTGTTTAAATAGGCTTACCCTGTAAACTATAGGTTTAGCTAATTAAACTTAATATTAATAGATTATGGCTCAGAAAACCGCATATCCAGATCTAAAAACTATCGAGAATTTACAAAAATTGACCGAGAAAGCGCTTGGTTTATTGAAAAAAGAGCGTGATCAATTAGTATTGGCAAAAAGACACGGAATTAAGGATTTTGATAGCCACACCTTAGAGCAAATAGGTAAAGAATTAGGAATTACCAGGGAAAGAGTTCGCCAAATCGAGAAAGCAGCCCTGGGTAAGATTCGTGAACAGAGTGAACATGATAATGAATTGTCAGCTCAGGTCAAATCTAATTTAGAAGCTATTGGTGGTTTGATAGCTTTTGAAAATTTACTAAAAAACCTGAATTTCACAAAGGATGAAATTAATAATTTGAGCTTTTTAATTAAGCTTGATCCGCGTTTTTTACTGTTAGAAAAAACTGATCACTATGGTGGAGTTGTGATTGATGTTGATATTTATTCAGACAAGGATATCGAAGAACTGCACGATCAGCTAATTACAATCGTTAAAACTTATGGTAAACCAGTAAAATTTGAGGCTATTGTTAAAAAAATTGATGGTCCCCATCAGTCTGAAGCGCTCTTTGAACTGGCTAAAGCCTCTAGGGTTTTAACTGAACTGGATAAAAACTGGGGTTTAACTCATTGGCCGGAAGTAAATCCAAAAAGTATTAGGGATAAGATTTATTTGGTCTTAAAGAAAAGCAGCAAACCAATGCATTTTACTCAAATTGCTAAAAAAGTTGAGCAACTCAAAGCTAACCCCAAAAAAGTTACCACCCAAGCTGTGCATAATGAGTTAATAAAAGATCCGCGCTTTATCTTAATTGGCAGAGGTATTTACGCGCTTAAAGAATGGGGATACGAAGCCGGCACAGTCGCTGATATTATTGAATTAATTTTAAAAGAAAAGTCACCACTGACTAAAGATGAAATAGTTAAGCGAGTACTGGAAAAAAGAAAGGTTAAAGTTACTACTATTTTGCTTAACCTGCAGGAAAAATCCCAGTTTGAGAAGGTAGGCAAAGCTACCTATAGACTTAAAGACCGATAAAAAAGTCTTATGGAAATTATTTTTAACATTTTAACGGCGATTTTCTCAATATTGGGAATCGCTTTATTTAAATTTCAGGGCTGGATACTAATTGCCCTATACCTACTCTGGCAAATTTTTCAAAACAAAAGAAAAACTAATTTTGCGATCAATTCCGAGCATATAATGCTGCAAATTATTGTGCCCAAAACCAATGACAAAAAAGAGCTCTCAGCCGAGCAAATGTTTGCCAGCCTACACGGCATTTTGCGTCCTGCTACCGAAATAGTTGCTAAGGGCACTATTCAAGAACATATCAGCTTTGAGATAGCTTCAGAAAATAATCTGATCAACTTTTATGCCTGGGTACCAACATATCTAAAAGATTATGTTGAAAGCCAGATTTATGCACAATATCCAACTGTACAGATTGTTGAGACTGATCAAGATTACAGCAAAAAAGACTTGAGAGGTAGAGAAATCTATGGTACTGAAATCGGACTAATTAAAGATTATATCCTTCCTATTAAAACTTTTCCCAGTTTTGAAGTAGATCCACTAGCGGGCATTACTACAGTGCTAGCTAAACTAGAAAAAAATGAAGAAATTTGGATCCAATACTTGATCCGTCCAATTGATGACAAATGGCATAAACGAGGCCTTGCTTATGTCGAGAGAGTTAAACACGGCACATCTAAACTTACTGATAATTTGGGGCAAAAACTGCTTTTTGCACCATTTACGATAATTCAGACTTTTTTAAGCGCAATTTTTGTCGGCCCGTCTGAATCTAAGGAATCCACAAAAACCGAACTGACAACCGGACAAACTACTATTAATACCGCCGTTGAAACCAAAGCCCAAAAAATCGCTTATGAAGTAAAAATCAGGACAATTTATATTGGTACAGATGACAGTCTAGCTAAGCAGCGTATCCAAGCTTTGCTAGGTGGATTTAAACAGTTTAATACTACTAATTTAAATGGTTTCGGTGTCTCAAAAACCCATAAGGGCGAGGGGATATTAACTGATTACCGTGCCAGATTATTTGATTCAAAGGGTGATATTTTAAATATAGAGGAATTGGCTAGTCTGTACCACTTGCCACATACAACCGTAGAAACACCGAACATAGCCTGGATCAATACCAAAGTTGGCGAACCGCCAGCTAATTTACCGACTCTGGAAAATACACCAAAAGAGGATTTGAACCTTTTTGGCGTTACGACATTTAGACAAGGTAATGTCAAATTTGGTATTAAACGTTCAGACCGTGCCAGACACCTCTACGTCATTGGTAAAAGTGGTGTTGGTAAGTCGTTCTTACTGCAACTCTTAGTTTTAAGTGACATCTATCACAATAAAGGTTTTGCCGTAGTTGATCCTCATGGCGATTTAGCACAGGATGTGATGAAATATATTCCAAAAGAGAGAGTAAATGATGTGGTTTATTTTAATCCGGCAGATATTGATTATCCGATCTCTTTTAACCCCATGGAAAATGCTGACCCAAATATGCGCTCAAATATTGCTTCAGAAATCGTCGGGGTACTAAAGAAAATGTTTGAATCATGGGGTCCAAGATTAGAGCATATTTTACGTTTTACGCTGCTTGCACTATTAGAGACCCCCGATGCCACGCTTTTGGGACTAACCCGTATGTTAACGGACAAAGAATACCGCAAAAAGGTAATCGGTAACATAACAGACCCAGTTGTCAAGAGCTTCTGGGTAAACGAGTTTGCCGTCTGGAATGATAAATTTGCCAATGAAGCTGTTGCACCGGTATTGAATAAAGTTGGACATTTTACGGCTAATCCTTTGGTACGTAACGTTTTAGGTCAGGTTAAATCAAGTTTTGATATCAGGGAATTAATGGATAAAGGTAAAATATTAATTGTAGATTTGTCAAGAGGTAGGATCGGCGAGGACAATGCTGGTATCCTGGGCTCATTAATTATTACTAAAATACAATTGGCGGCAATGAGTAGAGCTGATATGCCACTCGATCAACGTCTTCCTTTCTATCTGTATGTTGATGAGTTTCAGCTCTTCGCCACCGATTCTTTCGCCGTAATTTTGTCAGAGGCCAGAAAATACGGCTTGTACCTGACTGTGGCTAATCAATATGTCGCACAAATGCCCGAGGAGGTAAAAGACGCTGTCTTTGGTAATGTGGGCTCAATGATTACTTTTACAATTGGAGCCGCAGATGCAACTTACCTGGCAAAATATTTTGAGCCTGTTTTTGAGCCTACCGATCTGGTAAATTTAAATATTCAAAATATTTACGTAGCCATGAGTATTGACAGGGAAACTACTCCTGCATTTTCAGCTAAAACCTTGCGTATGCCGGAACCAGAGAAAGATTTGAGTAAAGAAATAATCGAAAATTCTCGTAAAAACTACTCAGCAAATAGAGTTGATATTGAAAAGCAGATTATTGAATGGAGCGGCTTAAAACCGGCAGATAATCAGGGGGGTGAGGTTAAAACCCAGTCAAAGTCTAAAGACCAGCAAATAGCAGAGCCGCAAATACCAACAGTTAGCCAAAAACCAAATTTGCCGAACGTTCAACCAAAAAAATATAGTCACTATGCGGGTAAACATAAGTCCAGAACTGGTAGACAAAAAACAACCCACCAACACCAAAAAGATAGTGATGCGCAATTAGCTGATAATCAAACTGTCAAATTTGACTAAATAAACTCTAAAAATGATAACCAGATTGCGTCGCGCAATGTATATTTTGCGACATAGTAAATATATACCCATATAGATAGTTTTGCACCCTGGTTTCTGGCTTACTTAGAGGTTTTCTTACTATTTTTGTCTTCGTTTACAGATACTCATACTAAAATTTATATTTATTAAAATTTTAATTTAATTACCTAGCCTAGCCTATTCATTTTTAAAAATGTAAAAATATTTTTTTACGATAACTAACAAAACAAAAAAAAATAAAAAAAAAGAGGATAAATAGAGCCACTCCCCTTTTACAAACAAAAACCGAACTTATTTATAGAAGATGCGCCCTTCAACACGGAGATCAATATATTCACTAGGCTTTTTGTTTTGCCTTGAGAGTGTTTTAAGTACCGAGTCTAAGCTTACTAACTGCTCTGTTGCGTTCTTGTTAGTATCAAATTTTATTAAGTAAGCTTTATCGGTTTTAATATATAGCTCACTGGTGGTGTCGGGAACCTCCATAGAAATGATCTTGATTCCTCTGTCATTTAGCCCCCCTATGGTTTCAAGAACAAAAGTTACAAAACTTGCGGGCACTAATTTATCCCCTATTTTAACCGGCAAATTAGCACTATCGTTAATTGTTGGCAAATTGGAGTAATTAACAGTCATATCGGTAATAGTTCGACCGTCCTCACTTAAAACATAACTTGAGCTCCCGCTTCTCCAGATAATTGAAGGCTGTTTTTCTTTGACATTGATCTTTATACCATTAGGAAAAACCCTCTCTATTTTTACTGAAGAAAATTGGTAATTCTGATTAATCAGCTGGTCCTCTATTTGACTGGTGTTTAAAAAGATAGTACTGCGTCCTGTAATACTGGCAGAAATCGCCTGATTAACTTGTCTTGTTATCTCGTCAGAGGGTAAAGTAGTTTTTCCAACTACGGTTATTTTGCCCACTTGGGAAAAAGGAGAAAAAAATGCTATATAAATTAAAAATACAGCTATCAAAATAAAAAGAGTTAATTTGAAGTAATGTTTAAACTCAAAGGGCCTTTTTTGAGGTTTTGGGTAATTGGGCCGATATAAATTACTGCTGCCAATAATTTTAACTTGACGTTTATATATTTTCATTTTATAGGTTTACCTATTTCATAGATCAGTTTCGCTAAATTGTAAGAGGCGTCTTTTTTCTCAAATTTAGCGATCATTTTAGATAAATACTCCCTATTTCTTTTTGATGCCCACAATTTATCAATTTCAGATATTAAGCGCAAACTAGTCAAACGGCTTTGGCTAATCACTCTTGCCGCCCCCGATCTGGCTAAAATCTGTCCATTAACATTTTGGTGGTCATTTGCAGAAGTGTGAAGCGGAATGATAATGGCCGGTTTTGACCAAGCTGCTATTTCGGCAATTGTGTTTGCTCCTGCTCTTGCCACCGTTATATCACAAGTCGCATAAGCTAAACCTATCTTATCGGCTAAAAAGCTAAAGGGATGATAACTAGTTTTCAAATTAGTATCTAGATGGTCATGTAGGGACTGGGCTCTTTTAATATCACTTTCTCCTGTAATGTGGATTAATTGATATTTTTTTAGTACCAATTTCAAATTTTCAAAAACCAAATAATTGATGGCTTGAGCACCTCGGGATCCGCCAAATATAAAAATTATCGGTTTATTTTTATTCAAATTGAAAAATTCTAATCCTTTAAGTTTATTACCGCTAATCGCCGAACTTCTTAATGGATTGCCAACGAAAACCAGTTTATTTTTATTCATGTTTTTGTAAAATTCAGTCGGAAAACCAACAGCAGTTTTAATCGCCCAATGTGACAAATAGCGGTTAGTAATACCCGGTACAATGTCAGATTCATGATTAATGAAAGGGATCTTTAACGAGCGTGCAGCAATACCAACGGGTAAACCGACATAGCCGCCTTTGATAAAAATAATATCAGGTTTAAATTTTTTGATAATTTTCCGGGTTTTTACCACTCCTCTATTAGCACGGAAGAAGTCTGTTAAATTTTGCCAGTTAGTTTTAATGTCAAGGCTGGCTTTGATAAAACCGCGATTATATCTTCTAAATTTTCCTGCCGGGATACTTTCATATTTAATACCTGCGCCCTTTAGCACTTTTTGCTCTATCTCTTCTCCTGAGCCAATAAACAGGATTTCTAGATTTTTATCCAGTTTTTTTAACTCTTCGAGCATAGCTAGAACCGGCGAAATATGACCCGCGGTCCCCCCGCCTGAAACTATTATTCGCATATCTTCCCTCTTTTATAGTATATTTTGATATATTTTGCATTATACCGATAGCAAAAAGTAAAAAGATCATACTAGTACCGCCATAACTGATCATCGGTAAAGGTATACCAGTCAATGGTATTAAGCCTAACATTGCTGCAATGTTAGTCAATGTTTGAATTCCTATCCAAACAGTAATACCAACTGCTAACATACGTGAAAACATGTCCGGAGCGCTTAGGCAAATCTTAAGAAACCTGTAAATTAATAATACGAATAGTACGATTACAGATAGAGTACCAACCAAACCAAATTGTTCACCAATAATTGCAAAAATTGAATCATTTATTGACTCCGGCAAATACCCGTATGCTTGCAAGCTTTTGCCTAATCCGCGTCCAATTAATCCCCCGGAACCTAGGGCAATTAAGGCTTGATTGATGTGGTAACCAGTTCCGCTCAGATCTTGACCACGCGAAAAAAAAGTGTTAACCCTAGCAAACCGATATGGCTCAGTCAAAATTAATATTATTCCGCCAGCAACAACGGCAGTAAAGGAACCTAAAAACTGCCAGAAAGGTGTTCCGGCGGTAAAATACATACTAAAGCATATAGCAACCAATACCATCGCACTGCCCATATCTTTTTGCAGCAGCACTACTAAGGCGGCAATTACTGTCAAGATAATCATAAATGGTAGTAAACTGTATAATGGTGATTTTAGTTTTTCTTTACCTTTATCCAATAAATTAGCCAATAAAATTATTAGGCTTAATTTAAAAAATTCCACTGGTTGGAAGCTTAGTGGTCCGAGTTTGAGCCACCGGGTAGCGCCTTTGGCATCAAGAGACAGAGGCGGCAGCATAACCAGCAACATTAAAATAAGTGACACTACTGCTAGATAAATTGATATTTTTTGCCAAAAACGATAGTTTATTTTACTGGCAATAAACCAGACAATAGCTCCTAAGAAAAGGCTGATCAGCTGAGTAGTGAAAAAAGTATTCTGATCAAGTCGGCCGCCAGATACATTAAACTTTACAATTGAACCAATAGAATAAATTATTATCATTCCAACGCCAATCAGTAAAAGAACCAGCAGTCCGATAATATAATCTGGTCGATGCAAAGGATAATTCGTCAGTTTAGACTTTCTTCTTAGCACATCCTATCTCCCGTTGGCCAGCAAACCGATTAGGATGCCGATTACCGCTACCACTGCTCCTATTATCCAGAGTCTCATAGTTACTTTAGTTTCCGGCCAGCCCTTAGCCTCTAAGTGATGATGCAAGGGTGCTGATAGGAATATTTTTCGTTTCAGTATTTTTTTCGATAGTATTTGGATCAAACTAGAACCTGCTTCTACTACGAAAACGGCGCCAATTATCGGCAATACAAAGACTTGATTAGTCAGCATGGCGATCATGCCTAAAACTGTACCGAGAGCAAATGAACCCACATCTCCCATAAAAAAACGTGCGGGGTAAATATTAAACCAAGTATAGGCAAGCACCGCTCCAACTAATGCAGCACAAAAACCGGCTATTGCATAATATCCTGTAACGTAGCTAATTACACCAAAGGCCGAAAAACTGATAGCCAACAAGCCTCCTGATAAGCCGTCTAGTCCGTCTGTAATATTTACAGAATTGGCGGTTGAAATGACTACTAAAATAAATAAAGGCAGATAAAAAATGCCTATATTAAAATCACCTACTGCCGGAATATGAATTGAATTGTATCCTAGCTTATAATAAAAATAGGCGGCACCTAAAGTAGCTACTAGAAATATTAAGATAAATTTTATCTTGGAACGCAGTCCGGCCACACCTTTACCTCTGCCGCGGATATTAATAAAATCATCAACTAATCCGACAAAACCGGCCGCTAGTAAACCAAAGAGTAATAGCTTAATCGGCCGGTAAAAATTTATAAGCAAACTGACAATACTGATTGCAACTACCATAACGATCCCGGCCATAGTTGGGATATTGCGTTTATGCTTGGCAGCATGTAATTTATAAAAGACCGGCGCCTTCTCCCCTGTTGTAGCGGTGTCACGGATTTTTTTCCAGGCTTTATATTTATACGCTAAATGCGTATAAAGTGGTGTGATGACCATTGCAATGATAAAAGCTAAAAAGGCCTGAAATAGTACTCGTGATAGGCTATTTACGATAACGGTTTTGGCAGTTTGCATATCTACAATTTTAACACATTAATTGCTCGGTGGTATCTGATAATACTTAAGCAATTCCCTGGCAACCTCAGCAAATGCCGGTACCGCAGTTTTTTCGGCAAAACCTTGCACCTTGGGATAATCAACTCTAACTAAAATGATAAATTTGGGATCTTCTACTGGCGCAAAACCGACAAAACTGCCAATATTCTTATCTTCTTCATAGCCTTGCCCATTGGCTTTAGGTACCTGGGCGGTTCCAGTTTTGCCAGCTATATTATAACCTTTAGTCTTTGTTAAATATCCTGAACCGTGCTCAACTACCCTAACCATCATTGAGGCAACTGTGGCAGCAGTTTGCGGCGATATTACATTGTCACGAATCACCTTAGGTTTATTTAATACTGCGACCTTATCTTTATCTACTATTTTTTTTACTAAATGCGGCTGATAAAGTTTACCACCGTTGGCAATAGCAGCAGCCCCTATAATCATCTGAATACTAGTAATCGATATACCCTGGCCAAAAGTCATATTAGCATAATCAATATCGTAAGTTTTAGGTGCTTTGACAAAACCATCAGGCTCACCCGGCTGTTCAATCCCGCTTTTTATTCCAAAACCGAATTTTTTAATATATTCGTATAATAATTCTTTGCCAGCAAGAGTAATTTTATTTGGATCAGTACCTAGTGCTTGCAGAATAAATACCGCACCTGTATTTAATGATTTTTGAATCACATCGGTCATTGTTTGAATACCATATTTTTTATTCTCAGCATTATTAATTGTTTTTCCGCTGACTGTCACCGATCCCGTATCATTATAAGTTGTCTCGGGCTTGATTTTGCCACTGTCGAGACCTGCTGACATAGTAAATATTTTAAAACCCGAACCTGGTTCATATAAATTCGTAATGGTGCTATTCTTAAACAAGGTATAATCTTTGACCTCAAAATAGTTATTTGGATCAAAATTCGGATAATTCGCCATAGCGATTATTTCTCCAGTTTTTGGATCCATTACAATCATACTGCCAGATTGAGCCCTGTTATTCTGTACAGCTTTGACAATTGCTTTGTCTGCCAATGACTGTACGGTTCTATCAATAGTTAGTATATAGCTCTTACCGTCACGAGCTTCTAATAAAGTATTATCCTGGCTGTTAATCGGTATACCAAGACTGTCGGTTACAGCTCGCAGCAAGCCCGGCGTACCTGCCAATTCGCTATCCAGATAGCCCTCAATACCATATTGGCCAATACCATCATTGTTAACATAACCCAAAACCTGGCTATACAGATTGCCTTCAGTATAATACCGATAATCTTTATCCCTTAGTACTAAACCGGCTATCTTGAGTGCATTGATTCTCGTGGCATCTTCTTTGGAAATTTTTTGTTTCAATTCCACATAGCGGCTATTTTTATTAGAAAGTGCTTCGGTTAATTTTGCTTCATCAATACCAATAATTGGTGATAATTTTTTTGACACATCGGTCGGATCTTTAATAAATTTTGGGTCAGCATATAGTAGCTTTAAACTTTGATTAAGCGCAATAGGATAGAGCTGACCATTATCTTCTAAAAATATTTCGCCCCTTTTTGCTGGTATCTCAAATTTTCTTGACTGTTGAGAATTAGCCAGGGCCAGGTATTTTTGGCTATTAATTACCTGTATATCAATTAAACGATAAATTATTGCTAGCAAAAAAATTGCCATGACTACAAATATCGTATTAATTCGCCAATTAAATTTAAGATTATCTAAATATGGCATCTAGATTATTATTTCTCTTCTCTTATATTTTACTACTTTTGAGCGTAAGTCACATTTTCTACCGGCACCATTTTTGATACTACGGCCGATCCTCTAATTGTAGAGATTGATTGCAAACGAGCTGAATCAATCTCTAATTTTTCTTTTACTGACCTTAAGCCATCCTCTTTTTGCTCTAACCTTCTTACGTCGAAGTTAAAAGTCGATGACTTTGATATCTGATTCAAATAAAGCAGTGACAGTAGTACTCCAAGCGTAATTAGCATCACGCTCACTGTAATCGGACCTGATTGTACCATGCTTGTCGTTCTGACAAAATTTCTATTCCGGCGCATCCTAGTACTTGACATTTTCAACCTACCCATCTTTTGTTTTTATTTTATTTGATTATTAAGAATCTATTTTTGCTATTTGCTTTTAATAAATCGTATCTTTAGCCTTTTAGCTTTTGGACTTTGATCTTGTACTGTTAAAGTCATTTTATCTCCTTTTGTTTTTATTTTATTTTTACTGCGGCCCGAAGTTTGGCGCTTCTGGCACGCCTATTATAATCGCTTTCTAATTTGCCCGTGATGGGCTTTTTGGTAACTTTTTTTAAATATGCCTGTGCTATGACTTTACCTGTGATATCGGTAGTTTCCTTGGAGTTTTCATCAATAAACCTTTTTACTATACGGTCTTCTAGGGAATGGAAACTAATTACTGCTAGCCTTCCGCCTTTTCCTAAGAATTTTAATGAATTTTCTAAGCCTTTTTTCAGTTCATCTAGTTCATTATTTACTTCAATTCTGATAGCCTGAAAGGTTTTAGTAGCCGGATTAATTTTACCTGTTTTTCTAATTTTTCCTGCAATAATATTCGCTAACTGTATCGTTGTTTCAATAGTTCTCACCTTCCTAGATTCAACTATTGATTTGGCAATTTGGCGAGCTTTTTTTTCCTCACCATAATGAAATATCAGATTAGCCAAGTCTTTTTGGCTATAATTGTTTACTACATAATGTGCATCAAGTCTATCCGATCTATCCATGCGCATATCTAGTCTTGCTTCTTTTAAAAAGCTAAAGCCCCGATTCGCTTCATCCAGCTGGGCGGAAGAAACCCCCAGATCTATCAATATCATATCGACCTTTGGTAGTCCTAGCTTATCGATTTGTGAAAAACGGTTTTTAATAATCTGAACGTTTGCGGCGCTTTTGAAACTTTTTTTTAGTTTATCAATTGCTTGCTTGTCCCGATCTATCAGATAGCCATAGCCATCTGATCCAATCATTGATAATAGTTTTTTGCTATGTCCGCCATAACCTGCGGTCATGTCGATAAACTTTTCACCTGATCCGGGATGTAATACTTCGATTACTTGATCTAGTAATACTGGTTTATGTTTTTGCATATTTTTGTTTTCAAGGTTACCTATTCAGCAGCCAGTTGTTTGTTTTTGTTTTTGTTTTTAAAGTTAAATAGCTATTTTGAGTTCTAGCTAATTGTGGCAAGGATTTAAATAAATCCTTATTTAGTGTGAGGTGGAGTTTTGTCTTAAGAAAGGTTCAAGGGCTTTTGGTACGCTGCCCTGACAAAGCGTCCACTGGCTGCCAAGTAGCTAACTTTGATTTTGTTTTTATTTTTTTGTAAATGTACTGAGGCTTGATCTAGAAAACCATCATTTGGCTGTAATACGCCAATATTTGCTAGCTCTTACCGCTACAACATCCTTTTTAATGTGCGCATAAGCCAAATGGTGACCTTCTAGGACGATTCTTCCCTGTTTGTCATCTAGCCTAGTTTCAACCTTACCTGTGCGGAAATTAACATTTAAATCGGCAATTCGCTCATCTAAAATATCGCCATTAAGTGCTGATTCCATTTCTTTATCCCAGACTTTTTTCGAATAAAGGTGCAGATATTTCTTAAAACCTCGGGTAATTATTACAGATGAGCCTAATTCTCCTCGAATTTCTTTAGGAATCGTCAATCTGTTTTTGCTATCTAGTTTTCTCTCGAAGTAATCCATTTTTTCTTACCCACCTTTACCCACTAAACTTATTATATTCCCCACCACTACCCACTGTCAAGCATTTTTGATCCTTTTTGTTACAACTTTTTATGGCTCAAATAAGGCAAAAATTATTAATTTACGAACAAAATATAAACATCACAAAAGCTAAATTTTACTTATATGGTAAAAAAGTTTACCATTTTATGTATGAGAAGGAAAAAACCGATTGGTGACTATGTGCACAGTGCCTTTTTTGGAATAGAAGAAAGCTTAATTTCTAACACGGGTATAATTGCTGGTGCAGCGCTAGGCTCAAGGGATAAAAAAATAGTCTTACTTACCGCTCTTGTAGTAATTGCTGTTTCGGCAGTTTCGATGGCTGTTTCTGAGTTTATTTCCGAAGAGACCGTAGAGGAAGAAGACAATAAAATAGGTAAAAAATATGCAGCTAATCCAAAAATTAGCGCGCTTATCATATCTGCTACTTATACCTTAGCCGGTCTAATGCTGGTTTTTCCGTTCTTAATTCTGGAAATACCTATTAATTTATATTTAAGTGTTTCTATTGCAGTTATAGTTTTAGTGATACTGGGAACTGTCAAAGCCAGACTATCGAAAAAAAGCTTGCTCAGAAACATTTTAGAGGTGCTAATTGTCAGCGGTCTGGCCCTCGGGATTGGTGTAATAGTCGGTATTACCTTGAAACTTTAATGATTAAGTTCTTTTAATAAATGCTGTTTTAACTCTTCTATCTTGATCCTTTCTTGTTTCATAGAGTCTCGTTCGCGTACTGTTACGGCTTTGTCTTCTAGGCTCTCAAAGTCTATGGTCACGCAGTAAGGTGTGCCGATTTCATCCTGGCGGCGGTAGCGTCTGCCTATCGACTGTGTTTCATCGTATTCAACATTATATTCACCTGAAATTTTCTTGAACACATTACGGGCTAGTGTGGAAAGTTCAGGCTTTTTTGATAGTGGCAGAACTGCAACTTTCACCGGAGCAAGTTGTTTGGTAAAGCGCATTACAATACGTTTCTCACCTTTAACCTCCTCTTCATCATAACCATCCAAAAGCAAAGCCATTAGTAACCTCTCTACCCCAACAGATGGTTCGATAATGTAAGGGATAAACTGCTCTTTAGTCTCTTCATCAAAGTAGCTTAAATCTTTGCCGGATTCTTTCTGATGCACCGATAAGTCATAATCTGTGCGATTTGCTATACCGTAAAGCTCCTTAAAGCCAAAAGGATATCTGTATTGAATGTCAGTACTAGCCGCAGCATAATGTGCCCTTTCCTCTGGCCTATGATCGTGAAGACGCAGATGTTCTTTTTTTAAGCCGATGTCAAGCAGCCAATTCATACAATATTCTTTCCAAAATTTATACCACTTATCAGCTTCTTTTGGGTGAACAAAAGCTTCTAGCTCCATTTGAATAAACTCTCTTAAACGGAAAATAAAGTCTCCTGGCGTTATTTCATTACGAAAAGCTTTGCCGATTTGAGCAATACCAAAAGGTAGTTTTTTTCTGGTAGTTTCACGCACCAATTCATACTGAGCAAAAATTCCTCCTGCAGTTTCGGGCCGTAAATAGGTCTGATTTGCCCCATCTTCAATCGGGCCAACATAAGTTTTAAACATCATATTAAAATGGTGGGGAGACGTAAAAGTACCGACCTTGCCACAGTTGGGGCAAGATTTATTTTTCAGTGCTTTATCAAGTTTAGCTAAATTAGCTGAATTAATACCTGCTACATGGTCCGCTCTAAAACGATGCTTGCAAGATTTGCAGTCAACCATTGGATCGACAAAAGTATCAACATGCCCGCTAGCTTTCCATAATTTAGAATGCTGAATAATTGTAGTATCTAAACCGACTACATTAAAATTACTATAAACAAAATATTTCCACCAAGATTGTTTAATATTATTCGCTAGTTCAACTCCGTATGGTCCCAGATCCCAAAAGCCGCTAATTCCACCATAAATCTCACTAGCCTGAAATATGAAGCCTCGTCTTTTAGCTAGGGAAACTAGTTCTTCCATTGATAAGGTTTTTTCCCGCATAAAGACTATTATACCTTAAATTAACTATTCTAAGATTGTATTTGATTTAAAACTTGTATCAAACTGATATTCATAGAAGCTATCAATAATATCCTGGGCTTTTTTTACTGGCTTTTTATTTATTTTTATTTT
>JAUYJX010000042.1 GCA_030699245.1 bacterium
AGTTAATGAATAGGCAAAAAGGTTATCTAGCGATCGCGATTATTATAGTGCTGGCAATTACAGCTTCGGCCGCTATTTTCGCAATTTATACGGCCAATAAAAGCAAGCAAGAAGCGGAGAGTAAAAAACAACTGGAGAATAAATTAATCAAAGTAATCTATTCTACCAAGAATCCGTCACTAGGCCCGCAGTACAATCAGGATGCCCCAATAACTTATGAGGACACAGATAGCTTAAATACTATATCTGATTTGCTCAAAAAATATGATATCAGTCAAATCGAAGAAATTAAAGCAGCTGGCTGTGTTGGCGGGACAAATTATCAATACGATCTGACTTATGCAAACAGCAAAGCAGTCAACTACGCTGAGTACAAATGTGGCGGTAATTTTTACGGCAATATGGGCGGTGATGTAGCAGGCTTTGTCAAAGACTTTTCAGATAAGCTGCAAAGATAATTATTTCCTAGCTGCAGCGTATTTAGCAATCTCAATCACTGTCTGCTCATTATCGGTGATGGTAAAGAGTCCGAGATCTTGCTCATCAATGGCCTCATTTTGTACCAGTAAGTGGTAATTGATAAATTTTTCTAGTGGTACCCAAAACTGTGAACCCATCAGTACTATTGGAATTCGCTCAATCTTTTTGGTTTGAATAAGCGTAATTAGTTCAAAGAATTCATCAAGCGTGCCATAGCCGCCAGGCAGGAAAATATACAACCGGGCAGCAAAGGCTAGGGCTACTTTTCGAGCAAAAAAATATTTGAATTCCTGCTTGTCGGTCAGATAGGGATTAGTTTTTTGTCCCTTGGGCAATTTAATTAGTAGACCGTAAGATTTTCCACCAGCTTCTTTGGCGCCTCGATTAGCTGCTTCCATTATGCCTGGGCCACCGCCAGTAACTATTGAGTAGTCAAGCTCTCTGACAAACCTTTTTGCCATTTTACGAGCTAACTGATAATTGGGGTTATTTTCTTTAGCTCTAGTGGAACCGAAGAAGGATACGGACTTTTCAATTTTAGCAATAAAATCAAAACCTTCACGAAATTCTTCTGTAATGCGGCATAGGCGACGTTCTGTCTCGCCGCCTTCGATATCACAAGCAGACTGAATATCGGACAAGGTATGGAAGTGATTATTGGTATTAATTTTTTTTGCCATGAGCTATATAAAAGTATAGATTTTTTTTGATGCTATTACAATTTTTATCTCAATTTATGATAAAGTATTTAGTGTTCGAGAGAAATAACCCGGCAATTTCTGTAGTATTAGATAGCAGTATTTATGCAAACAATTAATATTTCCACCACTAAAAATAAAGAAATTATCGATCTAACTGATCGAATAAATTCCCTTTTGTCAAAAGGTGCTAAGCTTTGTCATCTGTTCGTTAAACACACCACCTGCGCAGTTACCACCGCTGATTTGGATCCCGGAACCGATAAAGACATGTTGGAAGCTTTCTGGGAAATGATTCCGAAATTAAATTACCGCCATCCACATAATCCAGCACATGTGCCAGCGCATATCGCCTCATCTATCATTGGGCCAGATGTAACAATACCAATAAAGGATGGGGAGCTAGATCTTGGCACTTGGCAAAGGGTAATTTTGGTTGAGCTCGATGGGCCAAGGGAGCGCGAGATTATTATTAATTTTAGCTAATTTACCTGTCATAAATTATAATTAAATCAATGAAGAAAAAGTGGATTATTATTATCGTAATATCTACCTTGGTGCTAATAGTAGTTAGTTTAGTATTTGGGCTGCTTTTTCTGTTCAAGAAAAAAGTTGGTGACATTAGACCAGCGATTTTACCGGCTCTTAAACCGAAGGTCGGCCAGACGATAGATTATCTAAAGCTACCAGCTGGTTATAAAATAGGTATTTTTGCTAATGATCTCGGCAATGCCCGTGATTTAGTGTTTTCACCAAATGGCATTTTATTAGTTTCAGCTACCGAAAATGGACAGATAATTGCTGTGGCTGATAAAAACAGTGATGGCACGTCAGATGAAAATAAGGTTATTTTATCTGGTCTAAACCGTCCGCACGGCTTGGCTTTTTATCTAGGCAAGTTGTATGTCGCCCAAGAAACTAAGCTTACTCGATACAATTTTGATGAAAATAGCTTAGTTGCTACAAAAGATAAAGACATTATGGATTTACCCGCCGGAGGACAGCATTTTACCCGAACGATTGTTTTTCGTGATAATCAAATGTATGTATCTATTGGCTCTACCTGTGATGTGTGTCTAGAAAAAAATCCGTTCAATGCCTCGGTGATAGTAGTTGATCCAGAGGGTAATAATCCAAAAGTTTATGCTAAAGGACTGCGCAATGCCGTATTTATGATACTCAATGACAAAACTAATCAAATCTGGGCTACAGAAATGGGCAGGGACTTTTTAGGTGATGATCTGCCGCCTGATGAGATAAATATTTTACTGCCTGGTGATTATGGCTGGCCATACTGTTATGGCAATAAAGTAGTCGATAATAAATTTAACGCCAAAGCTAATTGTGGTGGCACCACCTCTCCGGTTTATGAAATACCTGCTCATAGCGCGCCCTTAGGTTTAGTATTTATTGATTCAACTCAATTTAGCATGGATGAACAGGGCAATCTGCTGGTTGCTTATCACGGCTCCTGGAACCGCTCGACGCCAATTGGCTATAAGGTGGTAAAGCTAAAAGTTGATGGTGATAAAATTAATTCAAGTGAGGATTTTATCACTGGTTTTTTGCAAGGCTCACAGGTAATCGGCAGACCAGTGGATCTGGCTTTCGATCCTGCTGGCAGTTTGTATTTATCAGATGATAGGGCCGGTGTGGTTTATAAAATTATCAAAGCCAATTAACTTATGAAAAAATATACCAAAGCTGATTTAGTCAAAGCTCAAAAACTTATTAATGGCGCTAAAAGTATTCTGATATTAGCACCTGATAGCCAGGACGGTGATAGTGCATCAGCTAACCTAGCGCTAAAAACAACTTTTGAGTCAATGAAAAAACATGTTTTTTGGGTTAGCGAGAAGGGTGCACATCCTTCATTTGATTATCTTGAAGGAAATCAGTCCTGTGCAGATAGAAGAGCTTTAAGAACTCTGCAGGATAAAATAGACTTAGTAGTTTTAGCTGATCTGGGAGGCACTACGCAAATAGCCAAATCACTTGAATCTGCACCTTGGATATTAAATAAACCAAAAATTATTTTCGATCATCATCAGAATAGAAACAAGGTGCTATTTAATGTAGAAATAGCTGACGAGTCAGCCGCTGCTACGGGGCTTCTTTTGGCTGAAATATATCCGAAATTAGGCTGGCCAATCACTTCCAAAATTGCCACCTATATGTTAGCTGGCATTTACTCTGATACAGGGTCATTTACTAATCTCAATACTAGTCAGCGAGTATTCGAGGTAAGTGCCAATCTGGCTAAACTAGGTGCAGATCCAGCAAAATTATCCGAGAACTTTTTAACCAGCAATGGAATGAACAAAGCCGAGCTAGCTAGTTTTGCTAAACTTTTGACGAAAGTTAAAATAAAAAATCATGTGGCCTATGCAGCAATAAACTATTCAGATATCGCTGGGCTAACTAATAGCGATATGAGCCATAGGGTAGGTGATATTATTCGCTACATGCAAACTGTAAAGGTTTCTTTTGTTGTTACCGAGAAAATGCCAAAAAAATTCTTTCTGTCAATGCGCTGCCTAGACGGCTTTGACGTATCAAAAATTGCCGAGGCTTTTGGCGGCGGCGGGCATAAAGTCGCTGCCGGCGCAAAATTTGACGAGTCATACAGTTCGATTGATCAAGCTATCGAGACAGTATTGCGTCCGACAATCAGCGAAGCCAACAAAAATTAGTCTTGATTTTTTGAAAAAATAAGATATAATTTTGCTATTCGTCGGCTTGCCAGTTGAGGAGGATGGTATGCGCAAGCTTTTGTCTTGGTCTTTGACAGTTCTCATATCTTTTGTGGTTTTCCGAAAGATTTTCCGTCGGCAACTAGTTGGTGAAATCTGGGCGGACAACGAAGATATGTCTGCTCAATGTGCGCATCACTTCGGTGCAATAGGAATCGCTGAAGATAATGGTGTTTTGGATGAAGAAAAGCTGCGCTGGCACTTAGAGAGTATCGAGTGGTATGCCACCTTGACCACTGACCCAATTTGGTTGCCCGCGACTCTGTACGACCAAGAGATCCGTCTGTCATACGGCAATTTCTGGCTGGACTGGGCTCGAAAACGACTGGATGAATTGGGTAAAGATAAGATCGTTAATCTTCATCTGATCGCCAGCTAAGGAGGCAACAATGGTCGGGCTATCAGTCATAGCGGTACTGTTCTTGCTCTGTGCCGCCAATGTTTGCCTCTATAAGTATCAGCTTCGACCAGAAGCTGTCCTTCAATGCAAGTTCGAATTAGCCGAGCAGATCAAGCAAGAGTTGATCTTGCTAATTTCCAGGATCAAAGCTTGTAGTTTTCTAGATCTGTCTCGTCAGATTCAAGAACATGAAGAATTGACAGAAGATTTAGAAAGTTTGAGGCGGCAAATCATGGTTGTTGATGACGATGATCTGCTGATCATAGGTCAGCTTTACGATCTGTTTGAGGAGTCATGCAAAGAACTAGCTAGACTAGGAGTTAGCATAGCTCTACAGATCAGGGACGTGTTTGAGGTAGAAGCAACTCGGCTTGCAGAACTTCTGAAAGGAGAAGACGATGCTACGTAAAACTGCAAAAGTGATTGTCACAGTAATCACGAGACCCGAGATGCCAGCTTTGGTCTTTATCGTGGTCTCCGCTTGGCTGGCTAAGCGGTGGATTGTTGACCAAAGCTCGCCATCAGGTACGCTTTACGACGGTTCGCCTATGTAGAGAAGTCTCGGATATTGGCTTGACAAGGAGGCTTGCCAGCTAGTAACCTACCAATATCCGTGATCCGTGCGAAAAGCTACTTTAAGGAGGAGGTAGTTCTGGACGGAGAGGTATCCCAAAGAGCAGCTTGCCGGGCTGGACTTTGAGATACTTCACAGATCGAAACCGCAATCAAAAGGTTGCGGTAAGATGAGGCTAAGGAGGGTCGGTCATGGGAGAATGGTCTGATTGTGGTAATCGTCACGGGATAGATGAGTTGCGGCAACGCAACTTCAAAGTCCCAGGCGAAGACAAAGATCATTCCAACGAGCAACTGCAACCGCAGGACGGAAGACTCTTGTCCCGCGAGGCAGAAAGGCTCACATGGCACGGTCAGGGCTTTTGCAGACCCGAAGGCTTCTACGGCTCGGGGTGAGAGGGCAAAGGCAAAACCCAAAAGTGGGGCGCTACGGCGCCCCACTCATACTTTTAGCTCACAAAAATGTGAATAGTTTGCTATTGTTTTAATTTCTAGAGTAAAATTCAAGTATGGATAAAGCTGTTATTTCAACTAAAAAATTATCTAAATATTACGGTAAAACCCGCGGTATTCACAAACTTAATATTACAATCAATGAAGGTGAAGTTTTTGGCTTTTTAGGTCCTAATGGCGCTGGCAAAACCACCACTATTAGGACCCTACTTGATTTTATTCGCCCAACCAACGGTAAAGCCCAAATTTTTGATCTGGATTCACACAGCAGTAGCGTCAAAATAAAAAATTATATCGGCTATTTGCCGGGAGATTTGTCTGCTTATCAAAATCTTACTGGTCAGCAGTTCTTAAAATATATGGCCAACTTAAGAAATCAGGTTGACTTTAAATATGTCAAGAAACTGGCTCGCGATTTTAAATGTAATTTGAATATTAAAATCAATAAACTCTCGCATGGTAATAAACAAAAAATTAGTATAATAAATGCTTTTATGCATAAGCCAAAATTACTAATCTTAGATGAACCGACAACCGGGCTGGATCCATTGATGCAACAGCAGTTTTATGAGCTGGTTAATAACGCAAGAAAAGAAAAAAGAACGGTATTTATTTCTTCGCATAATCTGCCGGAGGTTCAACGAATTTGCGACCGTGTAGCATTTATTCGCGCTGGAAAATTAATTGACACAAAGGAAATTTCTGAACTCGCGAAATGGTCATTACATCGATTAGAAATTCATTTTAAGTCCATACCGAATAAGAGTGTATTTTGGAGTGTAAGTGGAATTGAGCATTTAAATATCGCTGGGAAAATCGCTCATGTTACGGTTAAGGGTAGTTTAACCCCGCTACTAAAAGCGATTTCTAGATATGAAGTAATAGATTTGATTACTCATGAACTTGACTTGGAAGACGTCTTTTTTAACTATTACGAAAAGGGCAAAAATGTTGTTTAAAAATATTTTTTTAAAAACCTTACGAGATTATCGTTGGACGCTATTCGGCTGGGCAATAGGTTTGGCTGTATTGGTCTTTCTTACAGTCTCGTTTTATCCGGCTTTTTCGTCAAAAGCTGCTGGAGATCTTAATAAGTTATTCCAGCAACTCCCGGATGCTCTCAAGGCTTTTGTTGGCAATGAAGCTGATTACACTTCGCCAACCGGATATCTCAACAGCCAGCTGTATGTATTAAATATACCTCTTTTTTTGATAATTTTTGGCATAACTCTAGGTAGCAGCCTGCTAGCCAAAGAAGAGGACAGGGGAACGCTAGAACTGTTGTTATCAGCTCCCAAAAGCCGCAATCAAATATTAATCCAGAAATTTTTGGCAACCGTTATAATTACCGTAGTTTTAACTGGGATTATTTATTTATCAACTTATTTAAGCGCAAAGATCTTCAATGTTGCGATTGGGCAACGAAATCTGCTGCTGATACATCTACCAGTATTCCTAATCGGTATGGTTTCGGTTAGTATTGCCATGCTATTTAGCGTAGTTAACGGTAAAAGATCGACCGGGATCGCGGTAGCTACAATTATTATGACACTTAGTTATTTTATTAATTTTTTTGGTATGACGGTGAAATGGCTCAAGCCTTTGAGAAAGTTTACGGTTTTTTATTTTTATGGCAATCAAGATGTTTTGGTCAGGGGATTAAACTTTAAATATTTAGCAGTTTTATCAGCTATTGTTATTTTTGGTTTACTGATAACTTTAGTGATATTCAACAGACGTGATTTGTCTATTTGATTTATTTTATTTTATTTAGATCAACAACGGTCCTTCCTTCACTAAGACTAATTATTTTTTGATCTTGTAATTTTTTAATCTCAATACTGGCAGTTTCGCGGCTTATGCCAACAAGGCTGGCGATATCGTGATGAGCTAATCTTAAGTTTAGATTTACCTTGTCTTTTTCGATTTTGCCAAACCTTTGAGCTAAAAATTGAAAAAGATAAATAATCTTTAAACTAGCTTTACTTTGCTCTAAATTTTGCACTCGGTCTTCCATTTCCTTATAAACGTCCAGGCTTTTTTGTAGAAAATAATACATAACTTCAGGTTCTGTCTTAAGGTAATTTACAAAATCCTGTTTGGGGACTAAGTTTAGCGTGATATCACTGGCTGCACCAAAGAAAAAATTATTTTCAACATCGTTAATTGCCCAGGGAAGAGGAAAGATTTCACCGTCTTGGTAAATTAGAATAAGCTTTTCGTCGCCACTGTCGGAAATAGTGTAAACCTTAACAAAACCTTTCTGTATATAAAAAATATTCTCCGGTGTTTCTTCCTGGAGAATGACCTCGCCTTTTTTATAGTTTACCTTACGGTATTGGTCGAAAAAGGCCTTAAGTTTATCCATCTCTTATCTTAAATCTAGATTTATTATAGCATAATTTAGACTTGATAGTTTTAACACAGTTCCCGAAGCCAAGACTTGCACCAAAGGTGACCGTAATACCCTTTGATTCAGATCCTGGTCTAGTAAAAGAATTTATACCCAAAGACCCGAAAGGGTCTTTTTTAAAGAAAATTGCACCAAATGAAAAACGACCCGGAATTAACTCCTTAAGGAGCACTCCCAAGCCGTTGTGACCACGAGGATGAATGTAGTTATTCATATCCACCCCCGTGGCCGAGTATCTGCGTCACCTATGAGGTTCACAACGTGAATACCCTAAGTTTGCCAGTCCCAGAGCTAGGTTTCCTTGCTCGGCTAAAACCTTGTTATATTCCGGTTGCATCGAATACCCGCGACTCTCAACCGCTCTGAAGTTCTTCAAAGCGATTTTCTCGAACTCAGGTGCTGTTTGGCAGTTGACCTCAGTATCAGTGGAAACAGGAGTAGCTGCAAGGCTACTAGGGCTTACAGTATCCGAGACAGAACTACTGACACTTGGTGGGGCTTCTGTGCGGATGATCTTTTTTTGGATATCACTTATACCAATAATTATGAGAACCTGAAGCACTAGAATCAACGCTAGTGCAAAAGGGCCATAATCCTGTACGATGGAGCTTCCTTCTTTATTTGTCATTGTACTATCCTCCGATAGTAGAAACTTACAACCAGCAAGATTAATTGTTTATATCATTATAAGTAGTAACTGTCAATGATTTTTACCAAAGAACTTATGCTTTAAGACCTAGAAATGGGTCTTTTTATGTTAGGATTAAAATATGCTAACTAAATTGGAACAGTTTCGAGATCCTCAATTAGATACATCAGGAGATGTGGTTGGTTTTTATGAGCGAGAATTCTATACATTTTCAAATTTTTCTAGTTTTCAAGTAGAATGGCGAGGTCGTATATGGCCAACTTCAGAACACGCTTATCAAGCTGCACATTTTTTTGAAACATCCCCCGAACTGGTGGAAGAGATTTTTAAAGCTCGCTCAGCTCATGATGCATTGAAAATTGCTAAGACGAATGCAAATAAGGCTCCAGATAATTGGGAGAAAATCAATGTGAAAATCATGAAAGATATTTGTAAGCAGAAGCTTTTACAACATTCCTATGTCCAACAAAAATTATTACAGACAGCTGACCTTTTGCTAGTCGAAGATTCCCCAAAGGATAACTTCTGGGGATGGGGCGAGGATAGAAAAGGCCGGAATGAGCTAGGTAAAATCTGGATGCAACTTCGAGAATGGCTAAGAAAAAATCCTAATTTAGTTATTAAATAACAACAAGCTATCCTGCAAAACATAATCCAATAATAGTTCTAACATCCCATCCTGCTCCGCCGGTTGGCGGATTCAGACTAGCCGTGCATCACTACCCGGAATTAAAAACCCTTATGCTATAATTAGTCTGTAAATTGGTGTTAAATTTGGCTGAAATAAAAAACCAAACTTTAGATTTTTATTATCATCTGCTGTATTTAGCTGCTGGTTTTAGTGAACTTGTAGCTGTGGCGGCAATTGCTGGTATTTATTTTTTTAATCCCATTTATTTTAATTCCAACCAATATTTGTCAACAGTTGGCACAATTTTTGCCGCTGGGGCGATATTCTGTTTTGTTGGCTGGTTTTTTCTAAAATCTAAAGCTGGCAATTTTATTAACACAATCAATGGTCTGATTTTTGTCGGTGGTTTACTCACCTTAATTTATTTTACCGGCGGGATTAGTTCAGTATTTTACCTTTTCTGGATAATCGTAATTATTACCAGTGGAGTTTTTAATCTCGGTTCGGTTTTAACAATAACGGTGGTGACTATTTTTTATTATTTTCTACTATTCGTTATTGGCGGTATAAACCATCTTAATCTCACTGGTAGCTGGGTTCAGTTTGGTGCAACTGTTGGCGCCTTTATCATAGCAATTCTAACCAGTTATCAAATAGGGAAAATGCGTAAATCTATGATTCTTGCTGAAGGTGTGGTGGGTCAACTGGATAGTGAAAAAATGGGCCAGCAATTGATGATGTCTTTTATCGCTGACGCCATAATTGGCGTTGATAAAAACCGGCAAGTAATTTTATTTAATGGGGCCGCTGAAAGATTAACCAGCTGGGATAAAAAAAGTGCTATGGGTATCAATTACAATACGATCTTTAAACTCAGAGACGAAAACGATAAAGAACTGACAGATAATTCTGATCCATTTTTAAAGGTATTTCGAACAGGTAATGCATTCACCACTGATAGTTTTTATATGCTGACTAAAGACAATGAGAAGATCTCTCTTTCTATTTCTATAGCTCCAACTTTTGATAATAAAAAACAAATTAATGGTGCAATTGCTATTTTTCATGATATATCGGAGCAAAAAGCGGTGCAGAGAGAGCGCAATGAATTTGTGTCAACTGCTTCTCATGAGATGAGAAGTCCAGTAGCAACTCTAGAGGCTTATCTCTCGATGGCGCTAAATCCAAAGATGGTCAAAATGGATGCAAAGGGAAAAGGGTATGTAAATCAAGCTCATGAAGCTTCCATTAGATTAGGAGGTTTAATTAGAGATCTCTTGAGCGTAACCAAAATAGAAGATAAGAGACTAGCTGAAAAAAAACAAGTGTTTAATTTTAGCGAGTTACTACTAAATGTAATATCCGACATGAGAGTCATCGCCATAAAAAAGGGTTTGGATCTAGGCCTACATGTCGGCAATAAGGAAATCAAGGGAGAAACCGTAGCAATTCCAGCCTATAAGATTTCTGCTGATCCTGACAGATTGCGTGAAGTTTTGACCAATTTAATTGATAATGCTATTAAATTTACCGCAAAAGGCTCAGTTGATATTTATTTAACTAGTGACAAACAATTTATAACCGTTTCGATCGCTGATACCGGTATGGGTATTTCAACTGAAGATCAGAAACATCTTTTTCAGAAATTTTATCGCGTAGATAGTAGCATGACGCGAGAAATCGGTGGTACAGGTTTGGGATTATATATCGCTCGCAATCTAATTGAATTATATGGCGGCAGAATTTGGGTAGAGAGCGAGGCAGATAAGGGGTCAAAATTTAGCTTCTCATTACCAGTGGTAAAATAGTTGCATATCAAAGTTTTTATGTTTAAAATATATTAAAGATGGCAAAAATACTTTTAGTTGAAGATGATATTAATTTACGCGATATTTACTATGCTCGTTTTGAAGCTGAAGGCTATCAAATATCTGTTGCCAGTAATGGTGAAGAAGCTCTAGCAGCAGCTGTTAAAGAGCGGCCTGATGTTATACTGCTAGATATTATGATGCCGAGAATTTCCGGTTTTGATGTATTAGACATTATTCGCTCCACACCAGAAATCGCTCATACCAAAGTAATTATGATGACCGCATTATCAGAAGAAAGTGATCGTGAGCGAGGCAAGAAATTAGGAGTTGATGAATACTTAGTGAAATCCCAGGTAACATTAGAGGAAGTTGTCGATACCGTTAAGCGAGTTTTGGGTGAACCGGCTAAAAATAATCCTGTCCCAGAAAAATCCTAAATTATTCGCAAGCCCTTTATTTTTTTTAAGAGGGTTTGTATTTAATTTTATTAAAACATAGAATAATAAATAATGATGAGAATTTTATCTGATAAATTAAAAAGTCATATCGGTCGGAAAGTTGAAATTTCCGGATGGCTGCATAAAAAAAGATTACTTGGCGGTTTAAACTTTATTATACTCCGAGATAGAGCCGGTATAGTGCAAATCCTTGATAAAACCGGTGAGGAAAGTAAAAAAATTGATGATTTGCATTACGGTACAATTATCAAGGTTGAGGGCAAAGTAATTAAAGATAGCCGAGCGCCTAACGGCGTTGAATTACACAATCCGAAGCTAACGGTCGAGGTAGGGGTAACAGAGCTAATGCCTATTGAAATCGACAAACCGATTAACCATAAACCAGATAATCTGCATACCCTATTCGAAAATAGAGTAATAAATTTACGTAATATAACAGAAAAAAATATCTTTAAAATTCAAGCTGAAATTGAGGAAATTATCAGACAATTTCTAATTAGTCGTGATTTTCTGCCTTTCCATAGCCCTAAACTCTTGGCTGGATCAAATGAAGGCGGAGCAGAAGTATTTAAACTTGATTATTTTGACCAAAAAGCTACATTAGCCCAGTCAGCCCAGTTTTATAAGCAAATCTTAGCAGGAGTTTATGAGCGAGTTTTTGAAATCGGTTCAACTTATCGGGCAGAACCCAGCACTACAACCCGACATATGAGCGAATTTATCACCATTGATGTGGAGATGGGTTTTATTGATAGTTTGGACGATTTAATGGATTTACTTTCAGATATGCTTAATCAGGTAAACAATCAGGTCTGGGAAAAATGTCAAAAAGAATTAGAAAGCCTCAAATCAAAAAAAGTTAAATTAACTAAGAAAATCCCTGTCATAACATTAAAAGACCTGCATCAAAAATATTTTGAAGATAGCAAAGAAGATTTGCGCCACGAAAAAGATCCAGCACCTTCAGAAGAACGCTGGGCAAGTGAATACGGCTATAAAAAATATGGCTCTGAAGCAATCTTTATCACCGACTTCCCGTCTAGCGGGATGGTGTTTTATCACAAAAAAAGCCAAAAAGACCCAAATATTGCCGAACGTGCAGATCTGATACTAAGAGGCACAGAAATAGTAACCTTGAGCATGCGTGAGCATCGCTACGATAAACTAGTAGAACAGCTGATAAATATTGGTGCAAACCCTAAAGACCCCGGATTTATCCATTATTTGCAAGCTTTTAAGTACGGCATGCCACCGCATGGCGGATTTGGTTTAGGGTTAGAACGCTTGACGCAAAAAATTATTGGTTTGCATAACGTCAAAGAAGCTACGATTTTCCCGCGAGATATGGGCAGATTAACCCCTTAAAATAAACTTTTTTATAAATAATGATGTTACACTAAATAATTATCAGTAGGTCGCTTGAGTTACTTTTAAACTTATTCGAATTAAAGCAGCGAACTGGTTTTTATTAAACTTTAAGGTACATGATTTCTGATAAAAACTTGCTATGAATATTATTGCCAACTTACTACTTATGGGTCTATCACTGCTTAATAGCTTATTTTTGAGTAATCAGTTTATCTATCAGTTGCAAGATAAGCTTTCAAATCAACTTTTGACCTATCAAAAGCCGATCGCCCATGAAAATATCGGTCAATTAAAAGATTATCATTATTCTCCCTACCCTACGAATAATAATCCTAATGCTAATTTTAATTTCAAAGCTATTGCAGGCTTAGCTTATGATTTGGATTCTGATGTGATATTGGCTAAAAAAAATGAAAATCAAAGATTACCAATTGCTTCACTTACCAAAATAGTTACCTCTTTGGTAATCTTAAAGGAGCATAAACTAGACGAAATAGTTACTATTCCTGAGGGCATTAAGGTCGGTGACGATGATCAAAAATTAGGCATAAAACCAGGTCAAAAATTTAAACTGTCAGAGTTACTGCGAGCGTCATTAATCTATTCAGCTAATGATGCGGCGCTGGCTCTGGCTATCTGGGATAGCGGCACGGTTGAAAAGTTTGCTACTAAAATGAACAGTTTTGCTGGCAGCTGGGGTTTAAATAACAGTCATTTCACAAATCCGGCCGGCTTTGATGATAAAGATCACTACTCAACTGCCTCTGATTTAGTGATACTCGTAAAAATACTCTTAAATAATAAGCAGTTATCTGGAATGGTCGATACTCCTCAGTACACTATTACCAGCCAGGAAGGTAAGCCGTATCCAATTATCAATACCAACAGACTGCTACTTAGCTACAACTATATTCACGGAATTAAAACCGGCTTTACTTTAGCTGCCGGCCAGTCGGTGATAGTTTTGTCTAAGAAAAATGACCGCAGTATTGTTACAATTATTTTAAATAGTCCTGATCGATTTGGGGAAACCAAGCAGTTAATAGACTTTACTATCAATAATTACACCTGGAAATAAAATGACAAATAAACTTCGCAATTATTATTACAACCAAAATCTCACATTCAAGGCCAGGCCTTGGCTGTGGTTTAAGGGCCTGGCCTTAACTGCAGACGGAGGTGAAGTATAATGACAAGAAATAGCAATTTGCCGATAGTAGCAATTATTGGACAGCCAAATGTCGGCAAATCAAGTTTATTCAACAGATTAAGTAAAAATTCATCGGCGATTGTATCAAAAATCCCACATACTACCCGTGATCCGATTTTTGCCAATATAGAATGGGGCAAAAAAGCTTTTCGTCTAGTTGACACGGCAGGTCTAAGTAGTGAAAAAGATCCCATTATACTAGAAACAATTCATCAAGTTTACGAACTGGCTGACTTGTCTAGTCTTTTTATCTTAGTTCTGGATGGAACACTACCGATCAGCGATAGTGACCGCCAGGCAGCTAAAATCGCTTTAAAATCAAAAAAGCCAGTTATCTTAGCTGTTAATAAAGCTGACAAAATAAAAGCTGCTCAAGAACGCTCAATTTACCTAAAACTAGGTATAAAAAATATCCTATTCATCTCGGCAATTAGCGGAATGGGCAGCAGTAATTTACTGGATGAGATAGTCAAAATTATTCCAAAAGTTAAGCCCCCAAAAATAGATAAACAAATAAAAATAGCAATACTAGGTCGCCCTAATGTTGGAAAATCAAGTTTGATTAATAAATTATCGGGTAAAAAAACTTCGATCGTTTCGCAAATTTCCGGCACCACAAGGGATATTTCTTTCGCCACCATAAATTTCAAGGAGCAAAAGCTTGAATTTGCCGATACTGCAGGTTTGCGTAAAAAGGCTAAAATAAACGATGATATCGAATACTACTCTTCGGTTAGAGCGCTGCGGGCAATAGAATGGGCGAATATTTGCTTACTGCTAATTGATCCCGATGATCCTACTACCCATCAAGATCAGAATATTGCTGGTCTGATCACCAATAGCGGCAAAGGTCTAATTATCGCAGTCAATAAGGCAGACCTAATAGAGGACGAGCAATCAAAAGATAAAATAATGAGCAGTATTACTCGCCGTTTTGCTTTTTGCAGGTGGGCGCCATTGATTTTCATATCTAGTCTAAGCGGCAAAAATTTAAGTTATCTAAAACGGCTAATTCTTGATATAAACCAGCATCGAGGCATTAAAATCGCCACAGCTAAACTTAATAAAATAATTACCGAAGCAATAATTAACAAAAGCCCATCTGGCATCAAAAACATTTACCCAAAAATAAATTACATCACACAAACAGGTACAAACCCGCCTCAGTTCAGCTTTTTTGGCTCAAATAGTTATAAATTGCACTTTTCTTACAAAAGGTATTTAGAAAATGTGATCCGAAAAGAGTATGATTTAAACGGTACGCCAATTGAGCTAATTTTTAAGGAAAAACATTAGATTGAAGTTGATTATAGGTTTGGGTAATAAGGGTGAAAAATATGCTAAAACCAGGCATAATCTGGGATTTATGATTATTGATCGCTTATCTAAGGAATTAGACGCAAATGCAGATTTTAAAATTCAGAATAAGTTTAGGGCCGAAATTATTAAAACTACTTTTGATGTCGTTGATCTTATCCTAGCTAAACCTACCACTTTGATGAACTTAAGCGGCGGAGCAGTTAAAAAACTAACAGATTTTTATAAGGTGAGTCCGCCTGATGTCTGGATAATTAGTGATGACTTAAACCTTGATTTCGGTAAAATCAGAACTAGATTGGGCGGATCTTCTGGTGGTCATAATGGTCTAAAGTCTGTTATCGAAAATATCGGTAAAGATTTTGTGCGAATCCGAGTAGGTATTAAAAATCCCAAATTAAATCAAATTAACCCTGAAAGCTTTGTCTTAAAAAGATTTGATAAAGAAGAAATACCTAAACTCCCGCAAGTAACTAATTTGGCAGTTAAATTAATAATCGATTTACTAAAAGAAGATTTTAGGCATCAAACCATTACCTATTAAAGCATTATTAAAATTCTATTGCTGGCAATAAATTTTTAATTAGTTTATGATGAAAAATGTAGCCTCGATTAAAAAAGGCGCTATAAAACTAACGCTCTTTTTAAACCCCTCAAGCTCCGCCTACAAAAGTTTTTGTCGATCTCTAATGTTGTATTTATTAGATCGTGAGCTTAAGGGGAGGAATCTGCTAGCGAGAACCTAAAGGAGGGTGAGATTTAGGCGTAGCCTCGCTTAGCAGATTGCTATATTTAACTGAACTTGCATATACTAACATAACATAAGCTTTTTGTCAAGCATTTTTTATATTTTTTCCTATGGTAATTAGCAGCATAAATTTTAAGCAAAAAGATTTCCCGAAAGCCTTACTGGAAATCAGTGCTCATCCTAAAAAATTATTTATTTTAGGTAAAATTCCAGACCTGCCAATGATTGCTATTGTTGGTACCCGCAGACCTACTGAATATGGCAGACAAATAACCTATCGCTTAAGCTTTGACTTAGCTAAATCTGGTTTTGCGGTTGTCAGCGGGTTGGCTCTTGGTATAGACAGCATAGCTCACCGGGCAGCTCTTGACGCTGGGGGCAAAACCGTGGCGGTACTTGGTAATGGGCTGGATAATATTTACCCATCGAGCAATCGCAGTTTAGCGAAAAATATTCTAGCAAATGGTGGTGCGATTATTAGTGAATATGAGAGCGGCACTCCTCCGTTGCGTCATCATTTTCCAGCCAGAAACCGGATTATCGCCGGCTTGAGCCTGGCTACAATAATCACCGAAGCAGATGCTAAGAGCGGTTCACTAATAACTGCTAATTTTGCCTTACAACAGAATAGACTGGTCATGGCTGTACCCGGCAATGTGACCAGTCTAAAAAGTGCCGGACCTAATAATCTGATAAAAAGTGGAGCAGTTCCGATAACAGATGCAGTTGATGTACTATCAATTCTGGGATTAAAGAATCCCGATCTCGCACCTAAAACCGTCAAGGCTGATAGCAAAGAAGAGGCTCTAATAATTGAACTAATAGGACAGGGGATTAATACAACACAAGCTTTAATTGAAAAATCTAATATTTCTGCTGATCAGCTTGCCAGCATCATCTCTCTTATGGAGATTACCGGCAAAGTTAAAAACTTAGGTGCTGGCCAGTGGACATCGCAATAAAAAGTTCCAGATAGATAACTTGATTTAAGCAATCAAAAACCTTACACTTAAAATAGTTATGCTTATGAGGTTGAGGAAGTATTTTTCTTGGGTAATATTGGCGGCCTATTTTTTGGTCTATTTTTTCAACTTCGCACCTATTGCCCAAGCAGCAATTCCAGTTACCATCACTAGTCCGGCTAGCGGGTCGGTGATCAGGTCATCTACGGTAACGATTACCGGTACTACCGCACCAAATTATACTCTTTATTTGTCTATGGATGGTGGGCCATCAATAGCTACACCTGCAAATAGCTTTGGCAACTGGAGTCAAACTTTTACCCAGCTAAAAAGCGGTAGTCATAGTTTATCAGTTTCTGTGACTGGTGGACCTTTTGCATATTTTACAAATAACCAGGCTCTAGGCGGCGGACCTAGTCAGAATACAGTTTCAGTAGTAGATGCCAGCACTAATTTAAAGGTTAACACCGTAAATGTCGGTAACTTTCCGGGTGGGATAGCCATTTCTCCTGATGGCACTAAAGTTTATGTAGCAAATTTTGCTGACAGCACAATATCTATTATTAATACCAGTAACGACCAAATAATTGGTATTATTCCTATTTCTCCCGGATCAATTTTTATAACCGGACTTGCCATACATCCAAACGGCCAATATCTGTATGTTGGCTCTATAATTGGCTTTGGGAGTGGCGGTACTAGTGAGGTTAAAATAGTTAGTTTAAGTTCAAATAGTGTAATAGGTTCTTCGGGATCACTTAAGACTGCTTCTACTCACGGACCACCTGCAAATCCCGCTCCATTTGGAGTAAGTATCACTCCTGATGGTTCAAAACTATTTACAGGCAATTTATTTGATAGCAGCTTAGGTATAATTAATGTTAGTGGCGGTGGTTCTGCCTTATCAGAAGATGCGGTTTCGCCGATTGCGGTTGATGGAGGAACATTTGAATCGGGAAGCGATATAGTTATATATGCTGGTGTTAACCCAGCGGGAACAAAGGTTTATATTAGCCAATTTAATTCTTCTGGTCCAATTGGAAATAATCTTTATGTATTAGATATAGCTTCAAATTCTTTGTGCACTGGTGCATTAGTACCACCACCAACTTGTGTCTTAGGTGCCACTTACCCAATTACACACCCCTCTTTTGTTCAGCCAATTTTTGCTAAACCCACACCGGACGGCTCAAAAGTATATTTGTCGAATTCATATTTTTCTACCGCCCCGTCTCTTGGCACAGTCTCGGTTATTTCCACAGCAACAGATAGCGTAACCAGCGCTTTTGGAGTAGGCGCTAACCCTACATCGATTGGTTATTTGGGAACAAAGGCTTATGTGGCAAACACCGTAGGCACCAATATATCAGTAATTAACATTCCTACAGATTCAGTAGTCGCTACAATCAATGATGTGCCTGGCGCTTTTACTCTAGGTGATTTTGTAGGACAAAAGGTTACTAATCAAGTGATTGACTTTAGCAATGGATCGGGTCTAGGCTTTACTTTTGAAATACCTGCCGGTTTTGGATTTAATGAAAATCCTATTATTTTTAATGCCCTACCCCAAAATGTCTTGCCAAATCTAAGAGAAGTACCTAGTGGTATTGATAATTCAATACTTGGGCAATTTATACAAGCATTAAAAAACACACCCGTAGCTATCGCTTACTCTTTCCCTTATCTGCTATTTGTCCTGCTCGGCATACTGCTGCTAATTCTGATTTGGCAAACTCGCCAGGAAGTGGGGAAGGTTTATATCCTTCGCAAAACACTAGAGAAAGAAAAAAATATTGCCCAAGAAAAAGATGATTTTTTAATAATTAGCTCCCATTATTTGAGAACGCCAGCTGCTATCATTAACTGGGGAATTGATGAATTGCGCCGGTCCGTTGCGGCCGCTTCGACGACTATAGTCGGTTTATCTGCTTCGGCTATCATCGTTTCCAACAGAGTCAAAAAACTGACCGAAGACGTAAATAATAATACCTTCTTAAAAAACATTGAGCAGCCGGATATCAAAAACGAAACTATTCAGGCCTTTTCATCTCCTTATTTTTTGCTGCCGATTATCTCGGTGGGAATGCTGGCTATACTGGCAAACTTGCTTTTTGTCGGTGTCGGTAAGATCAGCCCGTCAATTGTTAATTTCCTGACTCAAGCGATGATCTTTATCATTATTGCAGTACTAATTTATGTATTTATCCGCAAGCGTTATCTGGGACGTCAACAAAGAGAAAATTACGAGAAAACTGTTAATTATCAGAGGGTTTTGGATACTGCACGCAACGATTTCATAGACTCTACAAAAAACGATCTGGAATTGGAGGTTGATAAAATGAAAGAAATAATTACCTCATCAAAAGATAAAAAAGTCCTAAGGCATGTTGCTGACGGAGTAAAACGATTATCGTCAATCCTGGCTAAATTCAACATTTTAGCCTTAATAGAAAGTGGCCAGACTAAAAGAATTGCCAGAGAAATAGATTTAACTAAAGCTATTGACGATATTGTCACAAAACATGATACCGACATCAAGAAAAAGCAGCTCAAGGTACAAATACTGGGAGATAAAATCCTTGCTCATCAAGATCCGGTCAAACTAGCTTTTGTACTCGATTCACTGATTGATAATGCAATTAGATTCAATAAAGTTAGGGGTTCTCTAATAATCACTCAAAGTAGGCAGGACAATGCTATTAGTGTATCTGTCGAAGACACTGGTATCGGAATTAAAAAGGCTGATCTTGTCCATATTTTCAAACCTTTCTCTAGGGTTGGGCCGTCCCTGGAATTTAATTATGAAGGTATGGGCATTAGCTTGTTCATCAATAAAATTATTATGAATTATTTGGGCGGCGATATATTGGTAGAATCGGTGCATGCTAAAGGTACCAAAACTACTATTGCCTTTGGTGATGTCACGGAAAATGAACCGGTAACATCAATTAGCTGGAGTCAGGCTCCTTCATTTGGCAAGTAATTTTGACAAAAACTAAACTAACCTATATAGTTCATTGATAAAAAGTTTAAAGCATTAGCGCTACTAAAGATATGCCAAAGAATCTAGTTATAGTTGAGTCTCCGGCAAAAGCCAAAACTATTGAGAAATTTCTTGGTCACGATTACCAAGTGATTGCTAGCTTTGGCCATGTCAGAGATTTGCCCAAATCTAAATTAGGTATTGATATAGAACATAATTTCGAGCCTCAATACATCATACCAAGATCAGTTGCAAGATACCTAAATGCCCTCAAAAAGGCCATAAGAAGCGCAAACCAGCTTTATCTGGCAACCGATCTAGACCGGGAAGGAGAAGCTATTGCCTGGCATATTATTCAAGCTATTCCGCCCCTAAAAGATCAGCAGGTTAAACGAATAACTTTTTCGGAAATTACAGGTAGTGCTATTCGTGAAGCTGTAGCTCATCCTAGGCAAATTAATATGGATTTAGTTAATGCTCAGCAAGCCAGAAGAGTACTGGATAGATTAGTGGGGTATAGCTTATCACCAATTTTATGGAAAAAAGTACGATCTGGACTGTCTGCCGGTAGGGTTCAGTCAGTAGCATTAAAATTCATAGTTGATCGCGAGAAAGAGATTGGGGCGTTCAAATCACAAGAATTCTGGTCAATCGAAGCTATTCTAGAAAATTTAGATAAAAAAAGTTTCAATGCCTACTTGATAAAAATTGATGGAAAAAAAGCTGAAATTAAAGACAAAATTCAAGCTAAGAAAATAACAGATGAGGTAAAAAATCAGCAGTTTTCGGTCCACAAAGTTGAAACCCGTGAGGTAAAAAAGAATCCTCTGCCGCCATTTATCACTAGTACCTTGCAGCAGGGAGCTTATTCTAAACTAGGTTTTAGTGCCAAAAAGACCATGACCATAGCACAAATGCTTTATGAAACAGGTTACATATCCTATATGCGTACAGATAGTGTCAACTTATCCGGCGAGGCATTGTCGCAAATTAAAACTTCAATTATTAAGCAGTATGGAGCAGTCTATGCACTTGAGCACCCTAGAATTTTCAAAAAGAAAGCTAAGAGAGCCCAGGAAGCGCATGAGGCGATCCGTCCAACTGTTTTTTCCAGAGATCCTGACAGTTTATCAGATAAATTGCCGGCTGATCAGCTCAAGCTCTACAAGCTCATTTACCTTCGAACTGTAGCCTCGCAGATGAAACAGGCTGTATATAAAAAGACAGCTGCTGATCTTAAAGCTGGCAAATATAGCTTTAGAGCTAGTGGCAGGGAGGTACTTTTTGATGGTTTTACTAAGATTTATAAGACGGGTGATAAAGATGACAAGTTGCAGATTTTACCAAAATTGCTAGATGGGGAAA
>JAUYJX010000009.1 GCA_030699245.1 bacterium
GAAAAATGTTAATCTCAAGGTTGTCCAGACTGGCGAAGGTGCAAAAGGCAATACTGCCACTTCTGCTAATAAACCAGCAAAGTTAGAAACCGGAATTGAGATTCAAGTCCCGCTTTTTATTAAGCAAGGGGACAAAGTTAAAGTTGATACCAGATCTGGCGGATATTTAGAACGCGCTAAATAATTAGTTATTAAACCTAAAGATAACTACATCATCTTCGCGGATAATATAATCCTTACCCTCTAGCCTGACATTACCATCTAATCTTGCCTGATTCCATCCGCCACTTTTTACAAAATCTTCGTAAGAAACCACTTCGGCTTTGATGAAACCTTTTTTAAAATCAGTATGAATAACTTCGGCAGCTTCCGGAGCAGTTGAACCTGCTTTAATTACCCAAGCTCGGGATTCTTTTTCCCCGCTAGTATAAAAAGTCATAAGACCCAAACTTTTATAACCAATTTTTATCAAAGCTTCCAGGCCGCTTTGGTCTTGCCCTAAACTTTTTAAAAGTTCAGTTTTTTCTTTCAATTCTAAATCCTGCAGCTGCTCTTCTACTTTGGCTGATAGAATTATCGACGGGCTGGGATTAACTAAATTTTTGAGTTCATTTTTTTTAGTTTCATCACTCAAAGTTTCTTCGCTTGTGTTAAAAACATATACAAAAGGCTTGGTAGTGAGTAGCTGTAAATCTCGCACTTCATCAGATATATCAGTAAAATTTTGACTAATTATTTTACCTTCATCTAAAATCTTTTTAACTCTTCCTAACTCTGTGATTTTATCTGCCGCTTTTGTATCCTTTTTTTGTTCAACTTTTAATTTTTCAATTCTATCTTCAACCGTCTTAATATCCGCCAAACATAACTCATCATTAACGATCTCAATATCATCTTTGGGACGAATTCTGTCCTCAACGTGAGCCACATTGTGATCTTCAAAGGCTCTGACTACTTGCACTATAGCGCCGACTTCTCTAATATGGCTCAAAAATTTATTACCAAGCCCTGCACCCTCGGCCGCGCCCTTAACTAGACCCGCAATATCGATGAATTTAACAGTTGCGGGTATGCTCAAAGCTGATTTGGAGATTTCAGCTAGCTTATCTAATCTCTCATCCGGCACATTAACGATACCTACATTTGGCTCAATTGTGGCAAAAGGATAATTAGCTGCTAACACCTGGTTACGGGTTAAAGCATTAAACAGAGTAGATTTACCAACATTAGGAAGCCCAATGATTCCAATCGATAAACTCATCCTGTTAAAACCAGATAATTAATTCTATAATTCATTGATTTATTATATCAGTATAAATACTGCCGAGTTCAGTAAGTGTCATGCTGGACCTGTCTACCGATAGGCAGGCTAGTTTCAGCATCTGGAAAGACAAGAGATCCTGAAATGAATTCAGAATGACATGAGAAAGGTACTAACAAATTCCCCACGATCGTGGGGAATTTGTTAGTAAATATATCAGGATAAAAACAGTTGTTTTATATCCTAAAGTAATTTATTATTTAATCATAAGCTTTTTAGGTTGAATTGAAAGAAAAAGAAAAAGCAAACGAGATTAAACTGCCCAAGCGCAAAAACACCACCAGAACTCTACTGATTATTCTTGGTGTGGTGGTTGTTTTAGTCGGCGGCATTTTTGGGATTAGATACTTAATCAACAGAGCAAAAACTATAGATGCCGCATTTACCATTAATGAAAAAGTTTATAGCAAGAAAGATTACGAAAAAGTTCTCAAGGACCCAGTCAATAAGGGATTAAGCAAAAAACAAATCAACGAAGCCTATATTGAGTTAGAAAAGAAGAAATATGTAGCTAATAAAATTGGCGCTAATCCCTCTGAAGAACAGATGGAAGCTGCCAGAAAATCCGTCTTTCCTGACATCAAAAAAGAGAATTTAAATACTATTCAACAATTGTCAGTTTATGAGTATGCTTTCATCCCTGCATTAGTCCAAGCAGGAGACAATGGCTATGAAGGAGCAGTATTCGTCTTCCCCTTTAATAAAAGAATACAGCCATATGATAATCATGTCTCAGGATGGAAAAATCCAGAAGCGATTGATAGCGATAGAAAATATGCCCTGGAAAGAGCCAATTATTATAGAGATCAATTGATAGAAAAGAAAATTACAAAAGAAAAAGCAGTTGAAGAGATCAAAAAAGATCCTAGATTAGCCTATGTAAACGCTGTAAATGACAGCGCAGTCTTTACTATAAATGATAGTTTGAAGCAAAAACTTGCTAATAAGGAAATCTTTGACTTTATAAGCGGCTTAAAAAAATCAGGCTTTACAGAGATCAAAACAGCAAAGATGTATACAGAATTGGGTGGCAAGAAACCAGAAGATAGCTTATATTTCTTTGTGGATTTAGAAAAATTAGGAGAGAATAGAGGAGATTTATCGGCTAAATTTGAAAAAGAGCTTAAGTCTTTAGAAGTAAAGATATATATAAAAGATTAAATGATGTTTTTAAGTAAAATTAATTTGCTGAAAATTTTAAAAAGACTACTTTTATCATTAGTACTAATTTTTGCTTGGCAATTTATTATTACATTATCTTTTACCCCAAAAGTTTCAGCACAATATATAGGGCGGGTTGCAGGGTATTGGAATGGATGTGGGGCGCCAGCAGGCGAAAATCAATTTGGCGGTTTGGTTGTAGAATCATTTTGGGTTAGAGCTGATGGTTCTCATCCAGGTAGTCGCCCCGGGGCACCTGGATATGATTCTGATAATACCGGAGTTTCCGTTGAAGTTGTAGCCAGCAATTCGGGGGAAGGTTTGAATAAAATAATACAGTACCAAGCAGGCAAATACGAAAATGCAATGCCTCGCACTAATCAATTAGGTGTTGGACAAGGCTGGTTTAACTGCGGTATTTTAGGAGCAGTTTTTGGGTATGAGGGAGGTGTGACGGGCGAGACTGGATATGGCAATGGCTGGGCTCTAGATTGTGATGCAGAAAGAATTAGGGTGAGGGTTACAGGATACGGTGTTCCAACTGGAGCAAGACCTGGTGGAACATGGGAAGTTCTTGATTATTCGCCTGGTAATGGAGTGACCGATGTAGTTTTTCTTACGTATAGAGAGCCTACTGGTCCAGTTGGCAGGATAAGTGTCACTTGTCCTCCTGAAACAGAAGCTAATACTCCCGGGATTACCGGTTGGATGATTGAAAGAAGTAGTCCCAATACTCAAATGTATGTGGATATTTATATAGATTCACAATCCGGTACACCTGCCAGTCAGTTGGGGGGAGGCAAGTACACTAGAGTACTTGCCAGTAGCTCTCCAGGTCCTGATCCTCCTAGTGCTGGCCCTCCTTATGGGAACTATAGCAATGTTTTTGAACAATATGGCTCTAATTATACAAATGTTAATCATAGTTTTAGTTTAGTAATTCCTGCCACTTTTAGAGATGGTAATCAACATACTGTAAGAGTATATCCCATAAGTCCTTTTACTGGCGGGGGTTATCCGCCAGTACCAGGAAACGGTGATCCGGCTAATCTTGTTGCTTGGAGTTATAGCAACAATCCTGTTTCTACTTTTACTTGCCCTGTCCAACCTCCACCACAACCAGTCTTTAATCCTTGGCTACGAACTCAAAATGGTAATGTCTTGGCTCTAAGTGACCGAGCTGTACTTCAAGAAGATGGCATTACACCAGGTGCTGATTATATTGGCATTACCGATCAAATTGCTGATTTGAATGGATCTAGACAATTAACATTGCAAAAACATGAACCGCCAGATCCAGATGCCTCTGCACCTAACGAGAGACTTTATAATAATGCTCCTGCACCAAAATTCATCAAAGAAGCATCTTATGTGATTGTGGCGAGATTAGGTACGAATAACTTCTGTAGTACGAATTTTTATACTCTAGGAAATGAGTATGGCAGCACAGCAGCGATAAATGGCGCCCTGCAAATTGCCTGTAAATCGCCAACCAGAGGATATGACATTAACCAACCGATGTCACAGTTAGCCGTCTATGATAATTTAAGTGCTATTTATGGCAATATTCCCAAAACTGCAGGGGAGGAAGGTAAATGTGATCCTAACTCGGCGGATGTATCCAAACATTATATAAGGTCTGATGATGTATTAAGTATTAACACAGCACCAAACCTAAATAATCTGAATTTAGCCACGGCTAACGGGCTAAAGGGTAAATGTCCAGCTGTTTTTGGATATGTTAGCGATACATTACCGGGATTAAATAATATTAAGGGTAGAGCAACTATTATTCGCTATGATCCAAATCAACCAAATAATCCAACTGATATATATATAGCAGGAGATATTATTTATAGCTCAGATGGTAATTATTCAAAAATAAACAATGTACCAAATTCAGATATAAACAGTGTACCGAATCTAGCAATTGTAGCAAGTGGGGACATATTAATTGACCCGAGCGTAAAGAGAATAGATGCATCCCTTTATGCTAAAGGCAAGATAAAAACTTGTGTTAGGAAGGGTTCGCTAGCCGATTCGTACCCAAGTCCATCTTGTGGCAGACCTAATCCAAACGAAGTTCGTCAATTAGTTGGTCATGGTTTCTGGATTGGTGCAAAAGGTTTTGAGTGGGGCAGAAATTACTTCGAGAGGCCAGGTCATAACTACGGTACAACTCCTAATTTCCCAGGTAATGCGGCCGAGCGGATTATCGGCAACGGTCTTGTTATAGCTTTCCCGCCACCGGGGTTTGAAGATGCCTTTACACCCGATTTCACCAGCGAGTTTTACTTTGGCGGAGAATTAAATCCAAGATTTTAGATTAGTAAATTAAAATGAAAATACTTTGGGTGGTTAAAAAACTTATGCTAAAATAAACAGATATGGAACTGAAGACTGAAGAAGACAATTATTTTGGTTTAGATCTCGGCAACAGCGGGATTAGAGTTGTACAGCTAAAAAAAAGCGGTGATAAGCCGGCATTGGCTACCTATGGTGATGTTGAGACACCCTTTGCACTGCTAACCAGTGATTCGCCGGTAGATCAGGACAAATTAGCTGAAATTATCAAAAAATTAGTTAATGATGCTAATATTTCCACCAAAAACGTGGTAGCGGGTTTGAAAGCTGCCAATGTTTTTTCATCGGTTATCAATATGCCCAAACTCTCCAGCCAGGAACTGGCTCATGCTATTAGGTTCCAGGCCGATAAATATATCCCGATGGCACTTGATCAGGCTAAGCTTGATTATTTTGTGATCGGTCAAAGTCCTACAAAAGAAGAGGAGATGGAAGTTTTACTGGTGGCAACCCCGACAAATATGGCTACCAAATATTTGAATATTTGCCAAAAAGCCGGACTGGAGCTAATGGCTCTAGATATCAACGCTATCGCCCAGGCCAGATCACTAGTTCCTGGCGATATTTCTGCGGTAATCGTTGATTTTGGCAGTTTGGCTACTGATATCACTGTGGTTGCTAGTCAGATTCCGCGATTAATCAGATCGGTAAATGTTGGCGCCAAGTCATTTAAGCGTGTTGTCAGGCAGAACCTAGGTCTGGATGAAGATCAAGCCAGCCAATTTATCCAAAAATTTGGTCTATTACAAACCAA
>JAUYJX010000011.1 GCA_030699245.1 bacterium
AAGCAATTGAACTTTTTTAAAACTCTTTAGGGTTTCTTCAAAATCACTCTGGCGGTAAGTGTTTATATCTGATAATTGCTCTTCACTATACCAAGATCCATTTTTAGCAATATATAACGGAAAAGCTTTATACCGACCAGAAGCCTTTAATGCATCGATAATAATCTGTGCGGTTATAATTGAAACATCATGTTCAGATGAGCGTCCGCCAAAGATAACTAGAACTTTTTTCATAATTAGTTATTATAGCAATTTTATACGTAATTATCTGGCCAGTCATTTTGTAAAACTACTATATCGCCAGATTTAACTAAACTAGGTAGTGAATTATAGCAAGTAATCGCATCATCATACCAGATAATTTCACCTTTAAAACCATTATCATTAAGCCCCTTTTTTATCCAAGATGTTACGGAATTCCTGATTAAAATCACTTTGTCAGCTACGCCGGCTAGTTGTTTACCAATTTGATTATGCACTTGCTCATTTCTATTTCCCATCTCCACTAGCCCTGGTGTTACATAGATAATTCGATGGTTTTTTATCATTCTTAAAAATTCAATGGTAGCTTTTACTCCATCAGGATTACCGTTATAGGTATCATCAATCCAAATAGAACCATCTCGCCTGTACTCAGGTTCCATCCTATGTTCAAAAGATGTAATTTCGCTGATACCTTTTTCAATTTTTTCTGCACTTAAACCTAATTTGTCGGATATCGCTATGCAGGCAACCAGAGGGCCTATTTGATGAGCCCCCAAAAGCTTTGTATTAACTTTTATTTCTTTTTCCTTGTTAAAAGCAGTGAACTTAGTACTTTTGACTGATATTTTCACATCTTTAACCAACCAACCATTGACACCGTTTTTTGAATACAAGTGATTTTGCGGATCTGCTTTGCTTTTGGCCAAATCATTTTCTGCATTAATGTATAAGTTCTCACTTTTAACATAATCTGCAAGCTCGAAGATAGTATTTACTGAGCGTTTTAGGGTTTTAAACTTTTCCAGATGAGCTTCGTTTATACCTGTAATAACTCCAATGCCCGGTTTAACTATTTCACAAAGCTTAGTAATATCCCCTGGATAATATTCACCTAATTCGAAAATAAGAATTTCTTCCTTACCGGATAATTTTTCGATAAAACAGCTGATGCCTATCGGCGTATTTTGATTGCCTATAGTAGCAGCAACTTTTTTGCTTTGATTTAGGATGACCTTGAGATTTTCCTTAAAGGTAGTTTTACCGTAACTACCGGCTATGGCTATTTTAAAAGCCCTTAACTTTGCTACCTTGTCCTTGGCTTTTTTGATAATAAAATATTCTTTTGGCCATTGAATTAACATTTGCCCTAGCCAAAGAGGTATGATTACCAGGTAAGCAAGGAGTATTGGTGTAATTATGATTAACGAAGCTGTAACTAAAAACCACAGCCAATTAACGGTGCTGACAAACTGGATAATAAATAAAATTTCCAAAACTGCAACCAATAGTGCCATTGTCCAAAGAGACAGCAGCAACAATTTAGCTTTACTAGTCATTACTAATTTTTTTCGTTTCATTACAAAACGAAAATCTGTAATCCTTTTAAGCCAGGCAAAATATTCACGTAAGTTATATTCGCTTGCTTGAAGCATATAAACAATGGATTTAAAATATTTTAGACTGTATCTGCTAAGCCACCTTCTAGTCATATGGATTTTCTAATTAATTTTATAGTTTCAGTAGGCTTATCTTGAAAGACAAAATGCCCAGCATGGTTTAAAACTTCAAGTTGAGAATTTTTAATCTGCCGATTCAGAATATAAGCTTGTTTTAGCGGTATCTCGTTGTCTTGTTTGCCCCAAATTAAAAGAGTTGGTACCTTGATCTTTGAGGCGTCATTTCTCAGGTCTTCATTTATGGTGTTTAAAAAGATTTGTTTCATTTCACCAGAGTAAAGATAATCGGTAGAGTTTGCTTGTTTATAAAATTTTTCTTTTAGATTTTTCTGAAATTTCCTGATACCTGGTAGGCTAGTTACTATCTTTCCTCCCTTAGCTGCAACTTTAAATAATTTATTCCGCAAAGAATCAGATTCTTTTATACCCGCCGAGGCAAGTAGAATTATTTTCTTAGATTTTATTATTCCTTCAGCAACTAATTTAATTATTATTCTGCCGCCAAAAGAATGACCAATTAAAATTTCTGGGTGAATATTAAGTTTTACGCAAAAGTCTTTAATAAATTTTGCATAATCGATAATCTCCCAAGTTTCATCTGGAATTTGTGAGTCACCAAAGCCAGGCAAATCTAATCTGATAACCTGGTTATTTTTAGCCAAATTAGTTGCAAGTTCTTCAAAAATTTTTAAATTATTACCCCAACCGTGTAGCATTAAAATAGTCTTGCCCTTGCCTTCATCAACATAATTAATTAATAGATTATCAACTATTACATTCATGGTGAATAGTTAGGATTACGGCAAATATGTAAGCAAGCATTAGTTGTGCCAGGATATTCATAAACAAAATTAAGCTTACTCTCATTTCTCATTTTCGCTAAAACAGTAATCAGAATTTCGTGAACTTTTGAATTATATTTTTTGTAATCTCCGAATTTAGGAGATCCGATTTTAGCATGCAGCTTACTAAAAGCTTTACTAAATTCTTTTTGCTCCTTATTTCGAGGGTTAATTGGAACTCTATCTAGATAATAACCGCTAGCATCGATGTCAAAAGCCTCGCCTCTTAAGTGTGGGCTGTTGGGCATAGCTAATTTTCCAGCTTTAATTAGAGTATCCTGCTGGGCAATTGTTCTAACTAAACTTGTCAAAGCTAATTTTATTTTTGGATCTATTTGAACTTTGTCACAATGTTTTCTCCAATTTTTACAAATTTCATCTAATAATTTCTTGGTGTTAATAGTCAAAAAAGGAGGGAATTTATCAACTAGTAGCTGGTTTCTAAGGCGTAATATAGGTAGATAATTTTGATCTTCAGTAATTTTTGCCAGTTTTCCTTCGTTATAACTTCGCATAATCTCGTCGATCGTCTCAAAAGGTTTTATTTGGTCGTACCACTGTCGTTCAATCGTTGTATGCTGCCTAACGCTAATTATTTCGGATTTACTAAGACGGATAAAATTCTTTAATAAAGTTGCTGGTAATCCTGAACTATTGATTTTATTAGAGATTCTTACAAAAGTTTTTTTTAGCATAATAAATTTGGTGGAGTATGCCGGACTCGAACCGGCGGCCTCTTCGATGCCATCGAAGCGCTCTAGCCAACTGAGCTAATACCCCGAGGTTCTCTAGCTAACCATTCTGATAATGCTATTAATCATATAAATAATCACTATCAGAATACTTACACCCAACAAAACCCCGATAAAAAAACCAAAACCCAGTCTAAAACCGTCACGATAAGTGTAGTGAGCACTACCCTGCACCTCTTTTTGGGTAATTTCTTTTTGAAAAAACTCGTTTGGTTTTTTAGCCATTATACTTCACTCCGCCTGCCTGCCGGTAGGCAAGGTTTCTCACAATTATTAGGCTTGGGAACTAAGTTAATTATTGTATCCTTGGTGTAATAAGCGTAGCTATTGCGAAGTTTTTTAGCCATAGCTAAATTATAACATGCTAGAGCTCAAAAAATTTTTTGCCAATTTTGATTTTACTTCCTATTTTACCGCCTTGCCTAACAATTTCATGAAGTATTCCAAGTTTTTTCAAAATATCTTTTAGCCGAATGATTGCCTGCGGTTGGTTAGTATCAGTTCGCCAGGCAAAGCCTTCAATTTTTTCTCCCGAAACCACAAAATAATCATTTTGTTTTTCTACTTTCCAAGCCTCGGGACTGCTTTTAATACTAATTACCGGAATTTCACCTTTTACGGCTTTTTTTCTTACTTTCACCTTCAATCTATCAACAATTTCGCCCATTAACTGCTTAATGCCTGATTTTTTGATTGAAGAGATGATGAGTAGATCATTTTTTTTAAGTTTAAATTCTTTTGCAAAATTGTCAGCCTTTTTGTTCACTTCTCCCTTTTGTAATAAATCTGCTTTGGTTAAAACGGTAATTTGTGGTTTTTTTGACAAGTCAACTTGATAATTTTTCAGCTCTGAATTAATAGTCTGATAGTCGGCGTTTAAATTCTGGCTTGTTATATCTACTAAATGGGCTAATATCTTGGTACGCTCAATATGACGTAAAAATTCATCACCTAAACCCCTGCCTTTTGACGCACCTTCAATTAAACCCGGTATATCAGCTACTAAAAAGCTCGAATCGCCGAAATCAACTACCCCTAGATTGGGCTTGAGCGTAGTAAAGGGATAATCAGCAATTTCCGGTTTGGCATTGCTAATTATACTCAGTAGCGTTGATTTTCCGCTATTAGGTAGACCAACCAAACCGACATCAGCAATCATTTTTAATTCCAAAGTTAGTTCTTTGTATTCACCTTCTCCGCCAAGTTCAGCCACTTTTGGCGCTTGGCGAACAGAAGACTTAAAATGCGCATTGCCAAAACCGCCCTTGCCACTTTTAGCGACTATCTCCTGCATACCGTTTTTATTCAAATCAGCAAGCAGTTTACCATTTTCCAAAACTACTGTACCGGGAGGAATAACTAAAATTAAATCATCACTTGATTTGCCTGTTTTTTCATTTTTTGCGCCATTTTTGCCATCTTGCGCTTTCCATAACTTGCTAGTGCGGTATTTAGACAAAGTCGAACTATTATGGCTGGCAAAAAAAATAATATTACCACCAGCTCCCCCATTACCACCATCAGGTCCGCCCATAGGGTTTAAGCGACTTCTTCTAAAGCTAATTAGGCCATCTCCCCCTTTGCCAGCTTGAACTTTAATTGTAACTTTGTCTATAAACATTATTAAATAACCTAGCCAATACTAGTTTAACCTAAAAACTTATGATCTTTAATTTAGTAAATATAGAGAAATTGACTGGCCGATGTTGTGCGATAACTGCGTTTACCCCAACCACCGCCACCGCCCCCGTAGTTCATTTCAGAAACCGTTACGCTGCCGTCACCATTTACTGATTCAACGTAAGCAACATGGTTTTTGCGCTCCCAAGCAATAGCTCCAACTCGTGGTGTACTGCCAGTACCATAACCTGAACGTTGAGCCACATTATACCAAGAAATAGCATTGCCCCAGTTGCTTGGTACAGCTCGACGGGAAGCCACATACCAAGTGCAATAGCCATAAGAATAGCTATTACCAAAACCACCCGGACCGCTAAGGCCTGGCAGACTAAAGGCAATGTTACGAGTAGCAGCAATTGCTGCGCTAGTAGAAACTGCTGTCGATAATTTACGACCATCCGGTATCACAATTTTAGCACCAACACTTGGCAGTTCGCCTCCTAACACATTAAAGCTATCAATAGCCGCTATATCGGCCCGATAATAAGCAGTGATACTTTCTAGGGTATCGCCGTCAACTACAGTGTGCAGTACACCGCTTACTGGTAAAATTACTATATCAGTACCGGGCTTAATAGAATCTTCGTTTTCTATGCCATTAGCCCAGAGGATTGTATCAACTGTAATATTAAATTTTTCAGATAAGCTAGCTAGTGTGTCGTTATCCTCTACTTTATAATTAATGACACTTCCGGCAAGACTGCCCGGAGTAGTTACTGGCTGTTTTTTGGCTAGAAAATCATCGCCAGCAGTTTCTAGAGTTATCTGATTACTTAAATTGTTTGATTTTTGCTTAATATCACCGGCAATTAAACTTTTTGAATTCTCTGCCAGTACTGCACCAGCCGCTAGAGTAGTCGGCTGATCATTTGTATTAACGGCAATTGTACTACTACGTTTAACAGCTACGCCTGTTTGTTTAGGCATATTAAAACTGCCCATTAGCATTGTAGCTACTACCAGGGCAATAATTGCAAAATGAAGTACTCTGCGGGATTTAAGTTTAACCGCAAGCTCTAGTAAACTAATTGATAATTTATTTAATATTTTTTGTTTTTGTTTATTCTCTTCTTGATGAGCTGAGTTGTGAGTTTTTGTTTCTGAAAAAGTCTGGTGTTTTTCCACGCCTACGAAAGATTCATGACGCACTTTGAGGAAAACACCTTCAGTTTTCCTACTAATAAACTCCTCCTCACGCTTTAATTTTCTTAAGTCTTGCGTGAATACTGCTTATGAACAAGTCTGTCTCCCTTTAGTAAGGGACAGGAAAATTTCGACCTAGTTCAATTTACCTTATCTAACTTGCTTTTGAGCAGGCAAAAGTATAAACATAAACTTCAATATTTCGGTTAGTTTGACAAAGTGCTTATGTTTATAAATTTACAAATTGTAGTCTAGCACTCTCAAATTAGCCTGTCAATAGCCATTTTTTCGCTTAAATGAGCCAAAAATTAGTTCAAATACCTGGCAATATTACTATTATGCTCATCTAGGTTTCGTCCATAGTAAATTTTGCCGTCTTTACCCGATATAAAGAATAGATAATCACTTGGTGTTGGGAAAATTACTGCTTCAATAGATTCTAGTCCCGGATTATTAATTGGTCCTGGCGGTAAACCTTTTACTTTATAAGTATTATAAGGTGAATCAATTTTCAAATCATCGGCTGTGGTTTTTTTATGACCAGTTATATAATTGATTGTCACATCAGCCTCTAGATTCATTCCCTGTCTAAGCCTATTGAGCAGTATTCCAGCAATCAGCCTGCGATCCTCTTGTGTTTTACCCTCATGCTCCACTATAGAAGCTAGAGTAATTATCTGATGCAGACTCAAACCATCAGGATTTTTGGCGATTGTTTCCTTAAACGGAGAAATTTTCTCATCGAAGTTCTCCAACATATCGTTAACTAGACCTTTTGCCGTTAGATTAATCTTTTCAATATAAGTATCGGGGAATAGATAACCCTCCAGACTAACCCCACTTGGTCGATGAGCTAAAAAGTCATAATTATAAGAGTCTTTAAGTGCGGCTTCAAATTCTTGTTGACTGCCTAAACCGCTTTCGCTAAATTTTCTGCCAATTTCATTATTAGTAATCCCCTCAATAAAAGTAAGTTTACGAGTAGCAGTTTTTCCTTTATGCAAATTGTCAATCATAGTAGCTGTCGATTGGTTTTGCGAAAATTGATAAAAACCGGGTTTTAGCTGGCCCCTGGCTGATCCTAATTTAGCATAAATTTCAAAAACTAAATCAGACCAAATAAGTTTTTGGCTTTTAAAATTCGAGGCGATAGTTTTTATCGAACTTTTAGGAGTAATTTCAACATCTTGCAAGCTGGTAGAACTGAAGCTCAACGGTACAAATACCAGAAAGGCAAAAACAGTAATTGATAGAAATATTAGGGATATAAAAGCAGAAATGATAATCAAAATAATATATTTAGACTTCATTTAGATAATCTTCCAGAATAATTTTGGCACTTAGCTGATCAACTAGTAACTTTTTTTGTTTTTGTGAAGCCTTTTTGGGCATGCTCTGCAGAGCAGTTAAAGTTGTTAGCGTTTCATCTTGCAATATAACTTTTAAATTAGTTCTTTTAGCAAGTTTTTGCGCAAAACTAATAGCTAAATTTGTTTGTTCGGTTTTTTCCCCTTCTAGGTTCAATGGCCGCCCGACTACTAAAATATCAGGCAAATGCTTTTTAATTAAATAATTAATTTGATTCCAGGGATTGTTTCCCATTTCAACAGTAGCTAGTGGACTAATATTAATTTCACCAGCCAGTTTTATTGCTACACCAATCCTTTTCTCACCCCAGTCAAAAGATAAAACCGTTTGATTGATCTTATGGGTATCAATCACTGCTCAGTATTAACCCTCACCTCTATCTTGATGTTTTTAGCCAATATCGGCATATTTGGTGAGAACGGAAGACCTTCCACTTGAACACTTTTAGCATCAGGTACATTATCTTTAACTATATCTTGTACCTGTTTTTTGGGTTTATTAGTCAATTTTTTGGATAAAGAGTCCTTATCAATTTTTTTGCCTATGTAAGATACAGTATTGGCTTTTATCTGGGCGTTACCGCTACTAACTAGTTTAATCAGCTTAAACTGCGCAGCAGAGTAACCATTGTCATAAATTTCCATCTCGCTTTGGGTATCAGCTTCAATTTGCTTATTAAACATTAGATTTAGATCCGCCACACTAGCAGATAACATGGAATAATTAACTGTGGCGCTAACAGAGCCAGAAGTTGCCTCACCACCAGCTTCAACGCTTGATTTGAAGTTAGTTACGTCACTGGCATATGTTTCTGCAAAAACTTTGGTGTTTTTATTGTCTTTTTTCATCAGTTCGTCTTTGGCGCTGCTGCTAGCCTGATCAATCATTTGCTTCTTGGCATTATCTATATCTGCTTGAGTGACCACAGTAACTTGCTTGGAAGTACCACCAGAAGTAGAGCCTACTCCTGAAATCTTGGTAGACATACTAATAATTGTAAAGGTAGCATTAGTTAAGTTATAGCTGTCACCATTATCAGCAGCCGTCACAGCTACAGTCACAGCTGAAGAGGTGCAAACCAATCCCCCGCCGCTAAATTGCCCGTCTGGAATGGTTACAGCGTTATTAGTAATAAAATTTTTACCGCTGGCAGTCAGTTTCGAACCTGCCGGCAAATTGTGCGGATTAGTATCTTCACAGTTTTTAATTGGTATATTGCCACTTGCTTTTGTACCAACGTCTTTTTTGCCACTAGCGTTAAAATTAGCATTTAGGTCTTTACTGGTCTCAACTTTTTTAGCAGAAATATCTAAGCTTTGATAGTCACTAGTAGAGATAGACGAATTAAGTGTGAAATTAAATCCTAGATCTTTTTTATCCGCCTGTGCAAAAATAATGACCTTGGCAGAAATCAAGAATATTCCAGCGAATACTAATAAAATCAATGCCAGTGCGATACCTATCCCGACAAAAATGCGTTTTTGCAGTTTAGAATAATTTGGTACTTTGGATTTTTTGGCTTTTTTAGGCTTGGTCGATTCAGCTTCGTCAATATTCTTTCTGGTAAATGACTGGCCCTCACTCTGGGCAGGTTGTCTTTCATCACCCTTAGAAACAGGCTGCTTTTGGGGCGATTTAGTTTGTTCAATAATATCTGGTTCTTCTTCAGCTTCTTCATCCTGTGGACTTATTAATTTCGGCTCAGCTTTTAGCGTAGCGGCCACCAGTAGACCTACTTTGCCGGCTACTGCGGCAGCAGATTTATCGCCAGTAACTAAAACCAGCTGTTTTTTCGCTTCATCAGCAGTCTTTTTTAGCAATTTCATATTCACTACACTTTGCAATAACGAAGAACGTGCCGGCACGACAATTTTTATCATATCACCACTTGATTGCTTTAATTCATCAATCGCTTCTGTAATTTCAGAGTCTGATTCTAAATAGATTATATCGTTCATTTATATACTTAATGTCCTGCTTAATCTTTGCAATATATTCTCTCGCAAGTTGCCCGTATCAACAATATCTAGACCCAAGTTCGCCAGTCCCATTGGCGTAATATCCTGGGGACTGTTAAGCTCACCGGTTTTGTCAACCACCCTATTTACCTCGTGTGGGCTGATAAAATCAACTTTTGGTCTGCGGGCAAAAGCCAAACTTTTATACCAATCAGTAGTGGTTAACACTTTCTTGATCTCTGGTAGAGCCGAGCCGCCGCCGCAAAGCAAAATTCTTGATGGCAAGTGGTCTAGCTTATCAAATTCACTAAGCGAAAGCTCCACGCCGCTGAGCCAAACTTCAACATCCTTTTCTAGAGCCATGGCCACTTCTTTTTCGGTCTTTTCATCTAATTTGCCGGCTGAATGTTCCAGCTTGATTTCCTCAGCTTTTTGATAGTTAACACCTAGAGCCGAGGAGATTCGCTTGGTAAAACTACGCCCGCCAATAGCAAACATCTTAGTACCTTGTACACCGCCATTATTAACTACTGCTATATCACTGGTGCCGCCACCGACATCAATAAATACTGCGCTAAATTCATTAGAATCATCTGCACCAACACTTTTAGCTACCGCAAAAGGTTCAGCGGCAATATTTATTAGATTCAGATCCAGGTCATTAGCCACTGTCTGTAATGCTCCCAAGTGTACCATTGGTGCAAAAGCATTAAATACTTGGATAACTACATCTCTGCCCTGAAAACTGACTGGATTGGTTACTCGATAGCCGTCGATAAATACATCAACTACTGCGGCATTAACTAATTGTACTTCCAGCTCTTTATAGCCAGTTTCCCAGGATAATTCTTTTCTCACCCTTTCAAAAGCAGTTTTTTGAATTTTATCAATGATATCTTTAAGTTCCATTTCGTCAATCTGTATTTGGGGGCGGGCTCTTCGATAGCTAACAGAAGTAATACCGCCTTTTACTAGCTCTCCGGCAATACCTAACACTACATCTTTGGCGACTACCCCAGCCATTTTTTCTGCTCTTGAAAGCGCAGCATCGCAATTTTCTACCACGCCAGCAATGTCGGTAATAGCACCTGACTGCATATCGGTTAATTTTTGACGTTGCCTGCCGACACCGACAATTTCCACATGGCCATCAACAATTTTTCCAGTTAGGGCTTTAACAAATTCTGTGCCGATATCCAGGGCTACAATATAGTTAGTCTTAACCTTTTTTTCTGATCTGAATAGTTTTGGTAGTTTCAATTTTTTTATAAACTTTAAACTAACTCACTTGAGTATGAGTCTTATTTAATTGTAACGCTTGAGCAGGAACTTATCTAGAGCCAGTTTTGATTTTAAATAACATGAAAGGATTTTTATTTATTTAATCACCGCTTTGATTCTACGTACTCCGGCAGAAGATGATTCTTCTTTGATAATTTTAAACTTACCAATCTCACCAGTTTTTTTAACATGTGGGCCGCCGCAGATTTCTCGTGAGAAGTAATCGTCTTTAGGGTCACCGATAGTATAGACCTTAACCACATCACCGTATTTTTCACCGAAAGCCCCGAGAGCTCCTATGCCGAAAGCCTGATCTTTTGACATCTGTTCAAAACTAACCGGTAAATCTTGTTTTATTGCATCATTTACCGCTTCCTCAACTTTACGAATTTGCTCTGAGGTTAGTTTTTCATGATGAGAAAAGTCAAAACGCATCCGCTCAGCTGTGATATTACTGCCTCGCTGCATTACATGATCACCCAAGATATTACGCAATGCTTTATACATGATATGCGTAGCTGTGTGGTATCGAGTAACAATTTTTGAATCATCGGCTAGTCCCCCTTTGAATATACCCTTGGTAGCAGTGCGTGAGCGTTGCTTTTGCTCATTCATCATCAGCTCAAATTTATCATCCAGATCTGGTGCAATGCCCATATCTAGCCTTTTGGCTTCTTCAATGCTCAATTCTTTAGGAAAGCCATAAGTATCATAGAGTTTGAAAACAATTTCACCAGTTAAGGTTTTATTGTCTCGTGATATTTTCTCAAATTCTCTAAGACCTTTGACTAGAGTTTTCCTGAAATTCATTTCTTCTTTATCTAGTGCAGTAAGGATTGCCTGCTTATTATCTTTTAGCTCCGGATAAGCTTCGTTATAAAGTTCAATAACTTTTGGCATTATATTGGCAAACAAATTATGATTGACTCCAAGCACCAAAGCTTCACGTATAGCTCGTCGAGCTAACCGGCGCATTACATATCCGCGCTCAATATTGCTTGGCTCTACTCCATCGGCAGCCATAAAGGTAACTGTGCGTAAGTGATCAGTAATTATTCTGACAGCTCGACCTAAACTTTGAGGTGATGTTTCCTCAAAAACCTGATGATGTGAATTTTTGGCAAATTCTTCGATCTTTATAGCTATTTGTTTGAGTAAATCAGTATCAAAAACACTTTTTACTCCTTGCAAAACAGCAGCGGTTCTTTCCAGGCCCATGCCAGTATCAACATTTTTGTCTTTTAATTCTATGTAGCTACCATCACTTTGCTTACGGTAAGACATAAAGACATTATTCCAAATCTCAACAAATTCTGGGTTATTTACGTCAAATTTTGGGGTTTTTTCATCACTTAAATAATAATAAATCTCTGTATCCGGACCCGCTGGACCTGATTCTACACCGCCTTGTTCCCACCAGTTTTCATCTTTTCCAAGTGCCAAGATTCTCTCACCTTCTTTAGCTTCAATTCCGGATTTTTTATATTCGCGCTTCCAAAATTTTATGCTCTCATTATCTTTGGGCACCTGCGGATCGCCCTGATAAACCGATACATAAAGTTTTTTTGGATCAATTCCTAGCCATTTTTTGTTGGTTAAAAACTCCCAGCTCCACTTAATTGACTCGTCTTTGAAGTAATCACCAAAGCTCCAGTTACCTAACATTTCAAACATCGTTAGATGCACGTTATCACCTACCTCATCAATATCTGTAGTGCGGATGCATTTTTGGACATTTGCTAATCTTTTACCTTCAGGGTGCTGCTCACCTAGCAAATAAGGAATCAGAGGGTGCATGCCGGCAGTAGTAAACAGCACCGTCGGGTCATGCTCTGGTACTATTGGAGCGCTGGGAATAATTTTATGATCTTTAGATTTAAAAAAATCCAAAAATTTCTTGCGTATTTCAGCTGTTTTCATATTATAAGATTATACTATAAGTAAGGTATAGATTTATGACAAAGACCAAAATTTTTAGTATAAAATCTCTTTCTAATCATGATTTCAACGATATTATTTCTATGTTTAGCAACCAAGCCATAGGAATCATTCCAACAGATACAATTTACGGCATTGCCGGTATGGCCCTAAATCAAAATGTTGTTGAAAGAATTTATAAATTGAGACATAGAAATTTAGCTAAACCTATGATTATTCTAATTAGTAGTATCAAAGACCTTGATAAATTTTCTATTAAATTAAATAAAGTACAAAATGAATTTATAAAGAAATTTTGGCCAGGATCTGTAAGCATAATTTTACCTTGCGAAAATCAAAAATTATCTTATCTTCATAGAGGAACCAAGAGCTTAGCCTTTAGATTAGCTAAAGATAATTTTTTGCAAAATTTAATTAAAAAAACCAATCCCTTGGTTTGTCCAAGCGCGAATTTTGAAGGAGATAAACCAGCCGAGAGCATTAAAGAAGCCAAAGCTTATTTTAAAAACAAGGTTGATTTTTATGTTAATAAAGGTATCTTGCGCTCAGAATCTTCTACTGTGGTAGATTTGAGAAACAAAGAAATTAATATTATGCGTCAAGGGAAAATCAAGATTTCATATTGAATTAATAACTAAAATATTTTTTTAAAAAGCTTACGCTTCTTCCTGTTGATCTGATTCAAGTAACTGCTTTAATTGGTTTATTCTCTGTTCATTTATTTCTTTTGAACTATCACTTCCACCTATCAAATTATTAGAGTCCATTAAATATTGAAGAAAATTATCTAACGAAATTTTACCATTCATCAAGTCTTCTAATGACTCATCTGCAACTTTCCATCTTTCCTCAATAAAGGGGTTATCCGGATCAAATCTTTAGCTTCCGAAAAAATATCATTTATAGTCGCCTGAACTGTTTCTCGCTTTATTTGCACTTCTCTTTCTACGGTGAGTTCTGGTTTATTAGCTCTCCTTAATTCTCCAACAGATCCTTTTTTGTCATCCGGCAACCCTTCGAAAACCTCATTCCCGTTGTTTCCCCCATTGGTTTTTTCAGAGTTATTATCGCCCAAAAGATCTTTTAGCTCTTCGGCGTTTTTAAATCCCTGATTAGATGGCGCTTCTGCAGGATTTGGTCGGTTTTCTATATTCATAACTATATTATAACCCCACCTCCAATGACCATGCCACCATCATAAAAAACCGCTGATTGACCGGGGGCAATGGCTCTTTCTTTTTTATCTAATTCTACCTGCCACTTACCGTTTTTTTCACTTATTAGCTTACCAGCTTTTAGTGGTGAACGATAACGAACTCTAACCTGATAATCTTTGCCTATTTTGGGTTTTTCTCGCCAAACACAGTCAATAATCTCAAATTTATCCTTGTTAAGCAGTTCGCTACGTTCATTTGTTGTCACATAAACAATATTTTTAGCTATGTCTTTATCATAAACAAAATATGGCTGGCCTCCGCCAACCCCCAAACCGTGACGCTGACCGATTGTAAAAAAAAATGCTCCATTATGCCGTCCAACCTTTTTGCCGCTTTCGTCGATGATATCTCCTGTCTTAAACTTAATACATTGACCCAAAAAATCTTTGATCGGCACTTTACCGACAAAGCATAGTCCCTGTGAATCTGGCCTGGTAACTGTCGGCAAATTAAATTTTTTGGCAAGTTCGCGAACTTGCGTTTTTTTATAACCACCTATTGGGAATAAAGTTTTTTGAACTGCTCTATCTAAAATTCGATATAAAAAGTAGGTTTGATCTTTATCCTTATCTATTGCTCTTTTTAATTTGCCTTTTTCAATTCTGGCGTAGTGTCCTGTGGCAATTATATCTGCACCGTCCTTCATACATCTATTAAAAAAAACTTTAAATTTTATCTCTTGATTACACATTATATCAGGGTTTGGCGTTAACCCTTTACGGTAAGTAGCGACCATATAATCAACTACTTTCTGCTTATAGTCATTCTTAAAATCATAGATCTTAAGATCAATATTCAGGTGTGAGGCAACAGCACGAGCTGATTCATAGTCTTGCCTCCACGGGCACTTAATTCCACCAATATCATCTGTCCAGTTTTTCATATAACCCCCAACAACGCCGTAACCTTGCTTTTTGAGTAAAGCTGCCGCAACAGAACTATCTACTCCTCCCGATAAACCAACAAAAACTTTTTTCATAACCTTACTCTTTCAAGGCCAGGCCTTGATTCCAGGTTGAAGGCCTGGCCTTGAAACATATCTCGATAACTAGTGACAAATTCTTGATAGCTTTGAACTTTATTCGATTCTGTGAAATATCCCAAAATAGGCTCCTTCAGCAACGTACTATCAATACCACTTAAATAACTTTTGTAACTCGACCATTGATAGGTATCAGCATGAATACCGATTTCAATAGGATTGTTGTGGATGTAGGCAGAAACTTGCAAAAGATATTCATCACTATTTATTGTTTTTTCTTTATATGGGCCCTGGAAAACATAGCCACTTCGTTTATTTTTTAGATTAAAGTACATTGCATATGATGTACATAATCGTTGCATAAATTTAGAAATATCACCTATTTCATTTTCCTTCATTATGATATGGAAATGATTACGCATAAGACAATAGCATACGATTTCGGCAGTGGAATCTTGTATGTATAAGAACATCTTATTGATAAATCTCTGATAATCGTTGGTTGTCTTAAAGATGGTTTGTTTATTAATGCCCCGATTAAATATATGGAAAAATGGGTAGTCCGATGTTCTTCTGATATAACGATAACTCATACCAAAATTTTATACGGGTATTTTTTCCAGTTCAAGCATAGCCATTTCAAGGCCTGGCCTTGACCCCAGGTTGAAGGCCTGGCCTTGATCAAAAAAATTACTGATAATTATCGGTTAGATAGATAAAAAAGATTTTTCTAAGTTCACTCATCGAGATATTATAGCCAAATGGAGTTTTGTACCAACGGCTCTTGCTCCAGCGGTTGTCTGCTGAAGAATGATCAAGAATTGTATAATCTCCGCCCAAAATTTTCTTGAAAGTCAAGCTAGCTCTGCGCTGATGATAGGGTGAAGTTACTAAAATAATTCTTTTAGCATTAATCGATTCAAGCAGTAGTTTTGAATTAACTGCATTCTGATAAGTGTTTTGAGAATCCTCATCGACTAAAATATCTTGTGCTGGCATTCCTTCTTCGATCGCCTGCAAACGCATGGCTGCAGCATTTGAGGGGCCGTCATCTAATGCGGCGCCGCTGAAAATAAGTTTAGGCGCCAAACCTTCTTTGTATAATTTAATGCCCTCTTGAGCCCTAGTGGTAGTTTGCCCGCCGGAAATTACTACAATCGCATCGGATCGGGTTAAATTGCTCTGTGGTGACAAGTAAAAACCCAATCCAAAAAAAATTATTCCAGTTAAAACGCCAAATAGTCCAAGTGCTATTAAAATGCTGGTAAAAAATCCCTTCATAACTGTATTTTACTTTAGATCGCTTAATATTTCTTTGGAAGTAAGTAAAAATTTATTAATTTCAGCTTTGGTAGTAAATCTGCCAAGTGTAACCCGAAGCGATCCTTGCGCTTGGCTTTTATTTCTACCTATTGCCATTAGTGCTCGATTTGGCTGGTCACTGCTAGCACTGCAAGCCGCTCCAGTGGCAACAATTATGCCTTTTGAATCAAAACGATACATTAAATCCTCACCGTCCAGGCCCTCAAAACTTAGATTGATATTACTTGCCAGACGTTTTTTCACCGCTCCATTAATTATAACCTTCGGATAAATTTCTTTTATTTTTTCAATCAAATAATCCCTTAATTCGCGCAGCCTTTTTTCTTCCTTATTCCTATACTTTTCAGCTAAGTTTAGGGCTTCGGCAAGCCCAACTGCACCAGTTAAGTTCTCTGTGCCCGAACGAAGGTCATTATTTTGTCCCCCCCCGTAGATTATCGGTTGAATATCAACCCCCTTTTTGACAAAAAGCGTACCACTGCCTTTTGGCCCGTAAATTTTTGATGCATTAAGACTTAGGGCATCTATACCTAAGCGATTTACCCCGAGACTTATTAGTCCTGCAGCCGCTGATCCGTCACTATGCAAATAAATTGGTGTCTTATTACCTTTTTTACTTCTTTTTTCTCTAACTTGCTCAATTATTTTAGAGATATGCGAAATTGACTGAATTGTGCCAATTTCACTAGAAGCTAACGATAAAGAAATTAAAGTAGTCTGATTACTAATCAGTTTCTTTAGGTTACCAAGCCTTATTTGACCATAATTATCAACGGGACAAAAACTTACTCTAAATCCTTCTTTTTTTAACTGATCACAGCAAGACAATATTGAAGCATGCTCTGTTTCAACGGTAATTAAATGTTTACCATACTTTCTATTAGCACGGGCTATACCAAAAATCGTCAGGTTATTAGCCTCTGTTCCACCGCTGGTTAGAAAGATTTCATCTGCAGTTGCACCTATTACTAATCCAATACGTTTTTTGGCTTCATTTAGCTTTTCTCTTGCCTCCCGACCCAAAGAATAATTAGCTGAAGGATTGGCAAAAATACTCGCAGTTTCATCCATAGTGCGTTTCACTTCAGGATCTAAGGGCGTAGCCGCAGCGTAATCAAAATAAATAGGTTCTTTCATATATTGAATAGTTTATTTGCGTTTTGACTAGTTCGATTAGCTAATTCATCAAAGCTTTGGTTTCTCAAATCTGCTAAAAATTCGGCAATTATTCTAACATTAGCTGGCTCATTTCGTTTTCCCCTATTTGGCGCTGGTGATAAAAATGGGCAATCAGTCTCGAGTAATAATTTTTCATTAGGAATAAGTTTAGCCGCTTCCAGCTGATTTTTATCTTTAGTAAAAGTCATAATGCCATTTAGGCCAAAGTATAGATCATATTCTAAGGTTTTTTCTACTTCTTTTGGAGTAGCTGAAAAACTATGAATTACACCTGTTATTTCTTTGTAATCGGTAATTATTCTAAAAAAATCCCGCCAAGCATCTCGAACATGAAAGATTATTGGCAAATTATGTTCTAAAGCTAATTCTATTTGATAGCGAAAGGCTCTCTCTTGATCTTCTTTGCTCGACAAATTACGGTAATAATCTAATCCGCACTCACCGATGGCCACTATTTTGTCAAGGCCTGGCCTTGGCCCCAGGTTGAAGGCCTGGCCTTGATTTATTAAATTAGATATTTTGATTAATTCATTCTCACCTTTTTTAGCATCGTGAGGATGTAGACCGATACTACAAAAAACTTCTATCTTGTCAAATTCTAGATTTTTGATAAAATTTATTGCCCTAACTGAATCTTGCGCATTAGTACCGACTGTAATAATTTTGTTTACACCCTTTTCTTTGGCATTTGCCAAAACTTCGTCTATATCATCTTTATAATCGCTAAAGTGGGTATGAGCGTGGCTATCAATCAGCATTATCTATCTTTGGAAATAAAATACCAATTTTTGTATTAACTTTGCCATTTTTGAAAGTTTTGAGGATTTTTTCTGCAGTTTCAGGCAGGAATGGTTTTAAATATTCATTTATATCCAATATTCCCGACACCACTTCATTAAGAAACTTAATTGCCCTTACTTTGTCTTGTTTTATTAGTTTCCATGGCTCTTCATTTGCAAGTTCTATATTCAAATGATCTATCCATTTGAATATAGTCTGTAGAGCATTGCTAAATTCTAGACTTTTCAAAAACTGTTCATTGTGATCTTGCTCTTTTATGTTTTGCAGAATTTTGCGATTTTTGGGTTGAATATATGAGTATCCTCTCTCGTTGTACTTTTCAAGCATAATCACAAGTCTTTGTACCAGATTGCCTAAATTATCGCCAAGTTCTGTTTCATACACTATTTTGAATCTTTCATGGCTAAAATCACCATCAGTGCCAAAAGGAAACTCGCGTAATAAATAGTAACGTAGGGCATCATTACCGTATTTCTTAGTTAATTCAATCGGATCGATGGCATTACCTAAACTTTTACTTATTTTTTCGCCGTCAACTGTAAAAAACCCATGGGCAAAGATAGTCTTTGGCAGTTCTATTCCTGCACTTATTAACATTGCTGGCCAAATCACACAATGAAACCTGATAATATCCTTGCCAATAATATGCACATCTGCTGGCCACCATTGGCTGTATTTTTTATCCGGATAATCAGCAACTGTCAGGTAGTTTATTAATGCATCAAACCAGACATAAGTTACTTGCGATTTATCAAAAGGTAGAGGAACTCCCCATTTCTGATTTGCCCTAGAAATACTAATATCATCTAAGCCGCGCTCTATAAAAGCCACCACCTCATTGTGTCTGGCTTCCGGTAAAATAAAATGAGGGTTGTTTTTGATATAATTCAGTAAGTCATCCTGATATTTACTAAGTTTAAAAAAATAGTTTTCTTCTTTGATAAACTCTGGCCTTATTTTATGAAATGGACATTTGCCGTCAATTAGATCGTCTTCTCTATAAAAAGCTTCGCAGCGGAAACAATAAAGCCCTTCATATATTCCTTTATATATATCCCCTTTGTCATATATTTTCTGTATTAACGTTTGCACAGCCTTGATATGTGCAGGTTCTGTGGTACGGATAAATCTATCGTAAGAAATGTTTAGCTGATCCCATAAATTCTGCCATTTTTTTGCAGTTTTATCTGAGTATTCTTTAGTATTTAGTTTAGCTGTTTTAGCTGCTTCTAAAGTTTTTTGTGAATTTTCATCAGTGCCGGTGGTAAATAAAACCTTTCTATTTTGCTGGCGGTAATAACGAGCCAATACGTCAGCTGCAATGGTCGAATAAGCATGGCCAATATGTGCTTGGTCGTTAATATAATAAATAGGGGTTGTTACATAAAATTTATTTTTTTTCGGCATCATTAACTGAATCTTGGTCGGTTTTCTCGTTTAGCTGTCTAGCAGCTTGAAACCTTTGCTTATTTTTATTAGATACCAATTTTACCAGTTTATAGATTACAAATCCAGATATAATAAGCACTAAAATAATTAGCGGAAGGTAGTTAGGCTTGGCTTGTGCGCTGGCTAAAATTAGTCCACTCTCACCAGATTGAACAAAAACTGCATCCAAATTCTTAGTAAAGCTCAAACCAAACATTGCTGCAAAGCTGGATACTACTTGAGCTGGTGCTAAAGAACCTAGTTCAGTTTTTTTGACCTGTGAGCCACTATTAAACTTAATTGCATAATTATCACCGGCAACATTATCAGGTGCTCTGGCACTAAACTGCAGCAGGCTAACCAGCGGTGCTATCACCCACTTGGAAACCTTGATTTTTCCGCTTTTTACAGCTATTGGTGCTTGTTTGAGATACTTAATCAGCGCATTTTCATACTGATAATTCTGATCCACATTATTCAAACTTACTGCCACGGGTTTATCGTCACTTTGTCCCCAAATAGCAAAAGTAAAATGGTCCATATCGCTTTTACCAAAGTTATCAAATTTTTCACCCCAGGTAGGATCAACTACCATCCAGCCAATAGAGGGAACATAAACTTCTACCCATGAATGCAATGAATCACTAACCGAATCAGAATTTTTTAAATTACCGGAATAAGCATAGCCAATCGGCATACGTGCCGGAATTCCTTGAGCTCTAAGCAGTGCGATCATAAGATCGGAATACTCTAAACAAACAGCATTACCAGGATTTTTCAGTGCCGTAATCGCACCCTGGCGGATATTATATTTAATTTTTTCATTATTGTAATTAAGTGCGTCAATCACATATTTATTAGTTTCTTTGACTGCTGTAGCAACATTAAAATCGCCGTGACTTAGTGATTTTGCCTTTACTAGTATTTCGGGGTTATTGGCTTGCCAATATCGAGTTGGCTTGGTGTATTTTTGCGTCAAATTCGCAGGAATTTCAGTCTTCTTGCCACTAGCACCGAGGTCATATTCCAGATATTTAACTAGTGCCGAGATATCAGTTTTAACTGTCACATTCTGATGGGCGCCAATCTTAAAATCGGCTAATATATTGCCGTCTTCATCGAGTTTAGTTGAAATTGGTGCTGGATCAATAGAATTAACAAATACTTTTTGATTAGCCATATCTGGCGGCAATGCTACTGTAAAAGTTTTGGCAGTATCGGTATCATTTTTTAATGGAAAATTGAAGTTAATGTTGTAAGTCGTACTATCCCCAAAAACTATGGCCACAGCTTGATTAACCAGATCTCTTGGATTAAAAGTAAATAATTCCTGGTTTTCTTCCATAGAAGATTCACTCGGTTTAGCACCGGTTGGATGTGGTTGACCAAAAGACTGCGGCACTGAAAGTGTGATCGAATAATCTTGGACATCTTCACTGGGTGTAATTGCCGGGATATAAACCGTATGTGATGCACCTTTGGTTTCAACAAGTTTTGAAGTTTCATAAGACACTTCAAAACTCCAAGTCAAACCTTTACCAGCATTTTGACGATTAAAATTAATATCAATCTCCTGATACTCATATTTATAACCTTGGAAATCAGTGCTTTTTTTCTGCAATGAAAAAGGAATGTCGCCGCCATTAACGTATCTGACCTTCAAATTATTTACTTCATCAGTTGGGGTTGAAATTTTAAGATTAGTCAGATACTGTCGAGGAGTATTATTGGTAATCTTATAGGATTCGGTAATTTTAGTAACGCTGTTTTCATTAACATGATAATCAATCTCGGTTTTGTAGCTAAACTCCTCTGCTGCCAAACTATTTTTTGGCAAAAGGGAGATTAGACTTATAAGCAGTAAGAAAAAGATAATCAGCTGGCGGCAAATAAAAGCAGACTTTAATTTGGAAAACATAAAATTATTTTAGCATAAGAAGAATGCTTAGATAATTTTTTTAGTTTCGCAAATGCCGTAAAGTCTTCGCCAGTCTTCAAGGCTCAGCTCTTGGGGACGAGACGATAAACTAATCTTTGCTTTAGATAAAATTTCGACCATGAACTTTGTATCTTTACTCAACCCACCACTTAGTGAATTTTTGAGCATTTTACGTTTTTCGCCAAAACCGGCCTTGATTAAACGGAAGAGCTTTTTAGTATCTGTGTCAAAAGCCGGTTTATTATAAACGTCAATTTTAATAATCGCTGAATCAATCTTTGGTCTCGGCCAGAAACTTTCCGGTTTCACGATACTGATAATACGGGGTTTTGCAAAATACTGTACACTTAGCGCCAAAACTGACATCTTACCTGGTTTAGCAACTATCCGCTCAGCCACTTCCTTTTGGATTAGTGCAACAATTTGACTTGGGCGGTTGGAATTATCTAGAATTTTTCTAAAAATCGCCGAAGTTATATTGTATGGCAAATTTGCAATAACTTTATAACCTTTAGGCATTTTTGCGAGATCAAAATCTAAAAAATTATCATTTATCACCAATAAATTTTTTAAGCAGTAGTGGGTTAGAATTTCTGCCAGGTTATTGTCTGATTCAACTGCTACAATATTGCCCGCATATTTGCTTAGTTCTTGAGTCAAAACGCCCAAACCGGGTCCGATTTCTAAAACATTATCGATTATATTTAGATCAGCTGTTTCAACTATCTCATTCAAAACTTTGTCGTCAATCAAAAAATGCTGGCCCAGATTTTTATTTGGTTTAAGACCAGCTAGTTTAAGATAAGTTTTTAGTTCAGCCAGATTCGTTAGATTCATTTAAAGTTTCTAGATATTTTTCTTGTAACAAGTTAAGAAAATCTAACATGTTATTTGTTATGGTAATGTCTCGATTGGAGAGCTTTTGATCATTGGTGCCCAAATCACGCTCCATTTCTCTAGTTGTTTCAATCAATTTTCTCGATCGAATCTCAGCAGGTTTTTCTTGATCGGGAGCTATAGAGAAAGCTCTAATCTTCCCGTTTTCATCAAAATAAATTTCTTTAGTTATTATAGATTCTAGAGTGTCTCCGGTAGTGTCAGAAATACGGTAAGGGTAGCTATAATTTCTCAATGTTTTTTCTGGAACTTTATTAATGTTTATCCTAGTGCCAATTTTTGAATCATATTTATCTAGTGCTTCTGTATACTTACTTTCTAAATCCTTAAAGTCTTCAGGAATTTTTTCTTCACTCGCCTCCATTTGATAAATTTTTAATAAATCAAAATACTTGCGATAATTATTTTCACCCATTAGCTTTTCGAGAATTTCTCTACGATTACTAACAAACTTTTCTATATTTTTTTTGAGATTCTCAACCAACTCTTTGTTTTGCTCTAAATTGGGTAGATTTTCTGGACTAGATATTTGTTGTTCGGGCATATTTATAGACTAGTCTGAATTTAACTATTTTTAAAGCTTTTCACAGACCTAATCGGCGAGAACATGCCGGCCAGGGATTCCAGCCGCGTCGTGCTTGAGTCTCACGTGCTTTAGCATCCTGGACATCCGGTGGAGCTTCATGCGGATAGCGATAGCCGCCATAATTCCCCCAGGTAGATAAATTGAACTGATAAGCGCCGAAAAAACCATTGCCCGAATTTCGGCTATAATCACCGCCTGCTTCACAGAATCTTAATGATTGCCAAGCATCACCGCTGGCACGGTAAAGTTTCTGGTTGGAACCGGCGGGGTAGGCACCGGTATAAACCGGGGCTTGTGGCAATGGCTGCTGGGTTTCGATAGTTATCTGCGTATCATTAGTTACCGCATCATTTGGATTATTTTTCAGTTGCTGATTTTCACCCGGTTTAATATTTTTTTCTAGCAAAAAGTCTGCTATTAGAGCTGTCTGGGTCCTATAATCCCGGGTATTACCGTCTATAACCACATGTATCAGCTTGGCTCTAGTGATAACTACATTTCTACTGGCACCATTGTCTGCCGAAGGCTTTGTGCTGATATCAAATTTTACTTTATCTTCAGGATAGACAGTTATGCCTGCGGCCTCGGCAATTTTGAGCGGACTGTGGTGACCGGTCAAAATATTAATTTTCTTGCCATTATCATTAATAGTTGCCGGCAATGCGCGATGAATATTAACATTAAACATCGGGTGATTGATGGCCGCATCAAGGCTCGGTTCAACCACATCGCCTTTCTCAACCGAAATATTAGCTTGCTTGAGTACATCTTCGACTTTAGTCGCCGAAGTAATTACAAACTTTTTATTATCACCAACAAATATACTTACCAGTCTCTGCTGATCGGCATAAGCTTTAGAACTGAAATTAACCTGCCCCTTCGAAAAACTTAAGCTTAAAAGAATTACCAAAAAAACACCAATAGCAATCGCCAAATTGCGTCTAGTAAGTAAGCCTTTTTTCTCCTTTTTTTGCCTAGTTTTTTCGGTCCGAGCGCTGCTGCGCTTCGGTCGTCTAATATCTAGATAAATGGTAAGCCTCTTTAGTTAATCAAAAGGCTTTTGTTTTTGTTTTTTTATTTTTAGGCTTTCTAAACCTCACACCATAAGTGATATGA
>JAUYJX010000015.1 GCA_030699245.1 bacterium
CCATAATCTGCGCCAGACGTTTACCGTTTTTGATGGTTTCGGGAGATTGTTCGAGGAAAGCCTTAAGCTCGGACTCTAAATGGGAGAAATTTTCTGAGAAAAACTTGATCTCCCCATCTTTTAGTTCTCCAATAATGATCGTTTGGTATTTATTACCGTTTTTGTAGAAACGAAAGTCCAAATAGTTGGTTAGAAACAGGTTGTCATAGCCAGCATAACGGCGCATTTGGTCGGTTTTCTCGGTTTTATCCAAACTAATGTCTATATCTTTGGCTTCGGCGTAGCCAAGAATGACACCTTTGTTGGATTTCTTTAGAAATACAAAGTCTGGGTTACCATGCTGTGAACGCTTGGGGTCGTTAACGGCTAGTGCATTCTCAAAACTTGACATTAATGTTTTGAGTGCTGGGCGATAAGCATGTTCTTTGGCCTGACCGCTCCGATATTGGGTCTGCACATCCTCGATGTAACTGGTAATTGCAGATTGGGTATTTTCTTGCATAATTTCATTATACATTTTTTCTAATATCAGGTCTTGAAACAGCTTTAAGGCCTAATCCTAGATAGGTAAGCCCAGAAAGGGTCTATTTTTGTTATTGACAGCCGTAATCTCAAAGTGTAATCTAATTTAGGATGTATTATAAAATAAAACTTAGAATCACCGATAAACAAGGTCGCCAAGTTAGGCGGTTTTTTTGTTGCCTGCAAAAAGGTAGCTTGTAAGAGCTGTTTTCTTGCAGTCAATAATGGCTGAGTAACTTGAGAGGAGAGTAAGTTGAATATTATGCAGTGGTATCCGGATGTTGTCCGTGTGGTAGGTTCACCTAATCACAAAGACCCTCACTTGCAAGTTCATGCTTTGCTTAAATGTCTGTTCTGCCGCAACTCAGTAGATGTATTAACCCATGAACAGAAGATTCGCCAAGACGCACGACCATATGAATATATCAACTCTGCCATAGCACAAATTGATCAAAGTCGTTTTTGTGAGGTATGTGGATTTACTTCCATACTACCCAAACAAGACTAAGAACGTTTAAAAAAGGCCATGGAGCGGGTTATTAACAAAGAATGGCTGGATGAGCAACTGCTGCTTGAACCACCATTGATCGAGCTAGCCGAAGAGCTAGCCAAACCCCAAGAGAAAGTTCTTTTGGGTGAATAACCGAGTCCTCGTGGAGTCTTCTACGGGGACTTCACACTTTTATTAATTAAGTTCTAATACCCCAGCCTAAAATCAGGCATATGTTATTATCTTGAATTGATTTTGCGGATTAAAATTGCCTCGACAGATTTATTCTTGATGTCTTTTTTGCCAAAGACGCTGATTTGATCACCAATCACCACATCATCTCTGGTGATTTTGTGTCCATTTTCACGATAGCGTGTCTTATCACTAAGATTAACTTTCCATTCTTCGTCATTTGCATTCAAGATCAGCATATTATCGGATTTACCAGCAACCTCACCTTTTAATAATCCTTGAGGGAGTCTGTTTTTTTGAGCTTGTCTTTTCTGATTTATCAATTGCCTCTTTAGCATAGGGCGATCTTGGACTAAGTTTTCTTTTTGAAAATTATAGTAAGCTAACGCTGAACCTACTGTGAGTAATGAAGCAATAATAATTGCAAAAATAATTAAAACTTTTTTAGAATTTGAGTTTTGCTTTTTTTTAGCTGGCATAATTTTTTAACTTCCTAAAATACCAAATAGCAATTATGCCAATTCCGATAGTGCTAACAAGACTAAACCATGGCATACTCTGAGCTAAATTAGCTATAAATTCATCGGGATAAGCAGCAATGACGTCAAAATCATTAATTATCATTCCGTAAAGTGAACGAATCTCACTGCTGGCGAAAATATTCAGTATCAAAAAGGCGAGTGAGATAAATAGAAAGCCAATTAGCAAGCGTCCTATCCAGCGTGAAATTGCAGATCGATTAATGCTAGCCATTACCGCATCACTTAAATCCGCTTTTGGTTTAGTTTGCGGTTTGCTTTTCTTGATAATTTGGTCAAATTTGTCCATCTAATTGCTCCTTTAGTTTTTGTTTGGCACGCGCTATCCAGGTTTTTATGGTACCTAGCGGCACTTTCATAATATCAGCGATCTGCTGGTAGTTTAAATCCTGCCAATAATACATATTCACAACCAAACGGTAATTATCATCTAAATTATTAACGGCTTGAACGATAAGTTTGTGCTCATCTTTTTTTGCTAAGGTCAAAGAAATGTTTTCATTTGTTGAGAGCTCACCAACTTCATCCAAAGAAATTGGTCTTTTCTTTTTTAGCTGGGTTTTGGCAGTATTAATCGCTATCTGATACAACCAAGTAGAAAATTTATATTTAGAATTATAATTTTTAAGCGATTTATAAGCCTTGATAAAAGCTATTTGGGCAATATCATTTGCTTCATCCTCGTCTGAAGTCATTGCAAAGATGAAATTTACCAGTCTAGTCTGATATCTCTCCATGATCAGGCGGTATTTTTCCTTATCTCCAGCTAAAACTTCGGAGATAATAATATGGTCATCCATAGTTTAATTATACCGCTTGAATACGGCTAAAACTTAATTTGAATGTGCGCCAGGTCCTTGTCCTTGCGGTTTGATACCTAAGGCTTCGAGATCTGCTTTGATGACATTGCGGAAAAATTCATGAATATCTTTTCTGTCTGCTTTAACTTGTTCAAAGATTGGCTTGGCTTTCTCGCGAATTTCTTTGATCTTGTCCTTGGCGCTTTTATCGCAGCCAAGTGCTTTGATCTGTGCCATAATCTCATCTAAGGCTTTTTGGTCTAGTTTTAATTTCTCAACTTTTTGCTTTAAAGTTTCTAAATCAGTTTTAATTTTAGTAGTGTCTTTGCCCGCGCTAGCTGCTTTTTCAATCTGTTTATTTAATTGCTCACTTCTTTTGGCAAACCTATCTTGTTTTTTGTCCTGGCGATGTTCTCTGCGATCTAATCTCTTTTCAGATCGTTGATGAACACGCTCACAACGCTGTTGATTAAACTCATCTTGGGGTTTATTTTCCTCGGCAAAAGCTACATTAGTCAGCGGCAAAAATAAAACCGCCACGCTGGTTAAAAATAAGGCTGCTTTTTTCATTTTTCTCCTTTTAGTTATTACATACTTTATACTTGGCTAAGAACGAAAAAGTTTCAAAAGAATTACCCAGCACTTTCATGCTGGGTACGCGTCTGACAGAGCTTTTTGGAGCGTTTTGTGAGCTTTTTTGCGTTTTACTTTTATGCCTTTCCTCTCACTTGGATGCTGGGGGTGTAAAACGATCGGCGTGGAAATCCGTTGCAGAATTGTAATTGTTGTTCTCATCCTTGCGGATTACGGTGTACTTACCCTGACAAGTACATGTACAGGGATTGCCATCAGGAACATGCTTTTTGCCGTAGCAATGATGACTGCCGGTTTGGCAACCCCAGCACTTACGCTCTTTCATCGTAGCCTCCTTTTAGGCTAGAGATTTTGTCAAACACAGGAGTCATAATAACACAAGAAAATACCAAGGCCAAAATCAAGACTAGATCTTGGTTTGATACTGCGACAATCCTGCCTACCGGTTTAAGGCCTGGCCTTAAAAAAAGCTCAGCTTCCTGATCCGCCAGTTGGCGGACAGGTTGCTCTATGGTCGGGGTAAGACCAGGTCTTGTTAGTGCAAGTAGTCGCGCAGCTTCTTGGAATCTTTGTGTTTGCGAAGTTTTGCCAAAGCTTTGGCTTCAATCTGGCGGATTCGTTCGCGGGTTACACCAAATTCTTGACCAACTTCTTCTAGTGTATGGCTTCGTCCATCTTCTAGGCCAAAACGCATTCTAAGAATTTTTTGCTCCCTAGGCGTTAATAGCTCCAATGTATCGTCGATATGTTCCTTGAGTAGCTGGTAGGTTGCGGCTTCTTCGGGCGTTACACTATCTTCGTCTTTAATAAAATCACCTAGTGAAGAATCCTCATCCTCACCAACTGTCGCATCAAGTGAAGTAGTATCCTG
>JAUYJX010000036.1 GCA_030699245.1 bacterium
TAACCACCTACCCCGTATTGAGTCAGGATTATCGACACAGATGCAAGTGATGAGAGCGCAAATTGTGCGATAAATTTGTCGATTCGAGATTGATGGACAGATAATTGATGTTTAATTTCAGCCTGCAAGTTAGTCATTCCAGATTTATTTAGATTAGCAGCAATCTGTTCTTTAGAGATAGACGAAAGAGTGTTGAGCGATATTCCCTCGGGCAGCCAGACTTCATAATTGTTTTGTCTGATAAAATCGAGGTTAGCGAGTGTATCATGTAAGACCTCGCATTCACTCCGAAGGGAATAAGTAAATAAAAACTTCATAAGCTAATTATACTAAAGTTCCGACGAAGGGAGGGTAGATGCCCTCGCTCTTTTCTTTTACAAACGAGCCACGAATCAGACGAAATGCCAGTCTTTTTTCCAGTTGATACACCATCGGTGTACCAATAAGTAAACCGCACTTCTGGCACTTGAGGTTGGGCATGTTCTTTTTGCTCGCGTTCTTGAGTTGCAGTACGGATAATTCTTTTGGTTCAAAAATTCTGTCGAGATACAGCCTTATTAATGAACCGCGCCCATCCTTTTGGTAGAGAACGAGATGTTGTCCACATCTGCTACAGTAGAGATCAAGAAAGTGTGAATTACCGCCATGGGCATTCACATATCTGTCTTTCCTGAGTGTATGTTGTATACTTTTTTGTTCGGTCATGACTGTCTCCTAATGGGGCGCCCGTAATAAGGTTTCCCACGTTGTTAGTTAAATAGTATATTTAAAAATCAAACAATTTTTTATTGGCTTTTATAGTTTTGTAAGCTTTGTCTAGAAAAATATTAAATTTTTTATTTTTTTTGTATAGATCAGTAAAATATTCTGGTACAGATTTTCCTTTTATTCTTAATTTTTGGTGCTCGGGATAAAAAACTGCTTTTTGCTTTAATAATTTTTGAATACGCTTATCATTTAAAATGATTGGTGCGATAATTTCGCTTAAATGCCATTCTAGGTAAGGTGAATCAAATTTTTTATGATTTGTCTGAGGATATAATTTTTTCCATTTTTCAAAATATAAAAAATGACATGATTCGTGCATTATTACTTCCTTAGCGTGAGCTAACTTTTTGTAATTATAAAAAATGGAAAAGCTCCAATCGTTTAAAAACCTGGGGCAGATAGGATTAATGGAAATCATGGCTGTTATTACTTTTTTGTTTTTTGGCCAATCTATTTCTATAATTTCTGACAATTTTTCAAAACATTCTCTTTCTATTTTTCGCCACTGTCTTTGATATTTTTCTTTATTTATTTCTATGGTTTTTTGATTATCTTTTCTAAATTCATTGATATATCTTTTTAAAAATTTGATTTGTTCTGCTTCGGTTTTAAGAGAAAATACTTTTTTGATTTTTGGATGTTTTTTAATTATATATTTTCCCCAACCCCAGCTGTCTTGGAATAAAAAACCATGTATCCAATCTGCTTCTTTGGATAGTGGAATATTTGTAAATTTTATTTTCGGTAGATCCATAAGTAAATATTGTCACTTTAAGGTATGAAACACAATTCTCCTAGGACTAATCTTCTTTTGTTATTATACCTTTGTTTGAATATGTTATTATTCAGCTATATAAAGAGCGGTTTATGGCAAAAAAATATTCATACGAAATAAAACAAGATATATACAGGGATGCATGGAATTGGTGGAATGGGTGTAATAGAATTTCTCATGGTATTAATTGGAAGGAAAGAGTTTCATCTAAAATAGTTGAAAAAATATCTGGGAAAGACGAGAAAGAAGCTTTTAAGTTTTTGATTCCTTATTTACGGAAGAAGTATATCGATGAAAAAGATATTATTAAAGACTACAAGAGCTATATTGAAAGTGAATTTAAGCAAAAGTTTGAAAGAAGCTGTGAAAAATTAGTTAGAGTAATGAGCAAACCACTTTATCGTAATGATTTTACGATCTATCTGACTACCTTTCCAAGAGGACCATACAATAAGAATGATGGCTCGATGTGGTTTTATATAAATTGGCATGAAGCAATACGCGGTTTTTTGCATGAGCTTTGCCACTTTCAATTCATTCACTACTGGCGAGAAAATTCATCCTCACCTGTAAGCAAACTTACAGATAAAGAGTTTGAATATTTAAAAGAATCTTTAACTATAATCCTTGATGAAGATTTCATGCCTCTAATCAAAGCTCCCGATAAAGGATATCCAATTTATCAAGAGTTTAGGAAAAAACTAAGAGCTTGCTGGAAAGAAAAGAAAGATTTCGAAGAATTGGTGAAATTTGGAGTAGAATCCGTCCCAAAATATTTATGATAATGCTAACTTATTATGTTTAGCTAAATTTTTCTTGTGTTCTTTTAATAAGAAATCTTTTATTTCTGACCAATCAGCACAATCTAAGATTCTTGTACAATCCCTGGAAATATGATATTGATTACCAGATCCCGAAGAGCAATCAAACGGCTGCCAGCGTTGTTCTTTGTTCAACCAAATTTCGTTCCAGGCATGATTATCAGCTCGTGGCTTATCACCGTGTACTAACCTTACAGCATACCTCATCTGGCGAAGGATCGAGGCTATTAATGTTGCAAGCGCACCACAACTGGAAATAGGAGTATCGATCATCTCTGATGCTTTAGTGAAACGTGATTCAAGCAATGTTTTAGCTGCCCTCTTGGGAACTGAAGGATTAACGCTTCTATCTCTTGCTCTACTTTGAATAAAGTCACAAACTAGCCATAGGGCCTGGTTTTCACTTGCTTTATTTTTAAAATCTATTTTAAGTTTTTTAGCAACAGTTTTTATTTTGCTGCTCGTATCAGCAAATTCATAAAATTTTTGTACCTATCTAAATCACTCATCTTAAATACTTATCTAAAACCTTTCTGAATTTTTCTTTTTCTAGATTCTCCCCCATCAAAGTCAAAACCCAATTATTTTTTGTTATGTACCTTTCCGCAACTCCCACAACATCCTTTTTCTTAATCGCTAAAAATCGTGATATATAATTTGCGGGGCTGTCTAGAGGATAATCCATGGTAATATCTGTTCCATACCAATCAGCAAAATCAGATGCTAGTTGAAAACCTTTCTCAAATTTACCAGCAGAATATCCCTTAGCTCTTTCTAGCTCTTGGTTTGTGAAATTACCATTACTTACATCAACCAGCTCCTTTACCATTAACTCAAATAAATCTTTGACTTTGGGTAATGAAGTTTCGTCATCAATACTAAAAAATGAGTAATCTCTAGCTAATGAAAAACTTGCTTGTGGACCATAGCTAAGTCCGGCCTTACGTGCTTTTTGGAAAATCCTAGAACTAAACCCTCCTGCATATATGTTTCTAAGAATCGATATGGCTGCCCATGAATTAAGATCAAAATGTTCATTTATAAAACTTAAAACAAATCTAGTTTGTTCTTTCGCATGCGATTTGTAGATATCGAGACTTCTTCTATAATCGCTAAGATCGGGTTTCCTGAATTTATTAAGCTTACCCTGATCCTTCCCTTTAAGTTTCTTTTCTATAGTTTTCTCCAGCCAATCAATATCTCTAGGGCTTAAATCCCCAGCTATTACAAAAAAGAGGTTTTTAGGTACATGGGTCTTGCTATAGTAATCGAGTATGTCTTTTCTCTTAATCTTTTTAACAATATTTATTCTTTCTTCCCACGGGATACAAAAAGAAGGCACTATGACTTGATCGTGAAAATAAAAAAGTCTTCTACTATCATTAGCTAAATTTCTAGATAACTCATTAATAATAGTTTCCTTTTCGTGATTGATGCTTTTTTCTTTAAATAAGGGTTCCGTGAGTTGAATTAGTGCAAGATCTGTAATATCCTTTAGTTCTTTTTTTCTAGTTATAAAGTGATAACAAATAAAACTAGCATTGGTATAAGCATTGGTATAAGCACCATTTTTTTCAATTTCAAAAGCAAATTTTAGAGAATCGGGATAAGTTTTGTTTCCCTCAAACGCCAGATGTTCCATAAGATGGGGTAATTCAAAAATATTAGTTTCAGTAAAACGATAGCCAGCTCGAGTATAGATTCTAAAATCTATAGTTGCGGCATTTGGTACATTGATAGCTAAAAGTTTGGCACCTGATTTTAGATTTATTTTATGCAATGTATGTTTCATTACACTACTCTCTTTTAGTAGCCCTAATTTTACTCTTAGACTAGCCTAAATCAAGACTGTTTTTCAAGATCAATCTGTGCTATAATACAAATAATTTACAGGTTGGAAAAGCCTGTTTTTTATTTTAGCATTTTAGTTTATTGACTATTAGTAATTTAATAAAAACTCAAGCTGTATTTCTCTGCTTCTTTGAGATGACTAATGTCAGGATTGATAAATGAACCAGCAATAAATTCATAAAGCCTGGAGAGTTCATAGATATTTCTCTTACTTTTACTCATGGATAACATATCCAGAGCTAGCTCAATGTGTTTTCTGGCAAGTTTTGTTTCTTTTTCATTTGTACGATTTATGGCCTTATGTATTTCGCTTGCTATATTGGCCATTTGCAGATTAAAAGGCATGGTTTGCCAGCGATCTTCATTCATAGCTCAATTAGATCCACAATTATCTTCTCTACCTTCTCGCGAACATTTTTGTCAGCAATTTCCATTGATTTATTGCCTAGTTTTGGCTTGATATTAATTAAAGATTCAAAGGCAATTTTTTTTGTTGGTTTTTTCCAGTAAATATTAAACCCCCAGATATCGTTAGAACTTGAACCATTCTCTACCAATTTTGCTTCGCTATCGGCATGCAGTTCTCCGCCTAGTGCGATAATGTTTCTTTTTATATCCGCGACGCCTTTGATAAACTCATCGAAATGGGTGCAATTTTTAACAGCATCACTGATTTTGGTTTTTTGATTAATTATCTGTATTTTTTCCATAATAAGTGTATTTATATTATCACATTAGATAAAAAGCAGTCGCAAGTTACCAACCCGAACCCTGGCAGTAAATTTTCTCACAACGTTAGTTGGAAGGTATATCTAAAAATCAAGTAGCTTTTTATTGGCTTTTCTATGTTTTTTGTATAAATCTATTAAAGTGCTAAAATAGCTAAGCTTTTAAGATATAATAAGGTTTAAGCGCCCTTAGCTCAGTGGATTAGAGCATCTGTCTTCGGAACAGAGGGTCGGGGGTTCGAATCCCTCAGGGCGCGCCATTTCGGGGCCATTAGCTCAGTTGGTTAGAGCGTCTGCCTCTTAAGCAGAATGTCCCGGGTTCGAGTCCCGGATGGCCCTCCAATTTCTTATAAAGAATTTACGAATGGTAAAATATGAAAACTCCTAAATTTAGCAAACCCATCCGAGCCGTAATAAAGAATTATATAACAGGTGAAAATTATACACTTAATAGTGTAGATGGCTCCTTTCGGTTGACAGATAGAGATTATAGTCAGATCACAAAAATTTGTAACGAGCCTGATATCTACAATCTTTTATTTCGTGAAAGATTTAAAGGCAGAAAATATGTTAAGCAAGATGCTCGAATTTGGATGTCTATGGCAAAACAGGGCTGGGAAGAAAGCTCGAATTTTATATTTTTGGTGAGAGATAATAACGGTTCTATTGTCGGCGCCATTGATATCAAATCGCCCGATTTATCAGGTGCGGAAATCGGCTATTGGGCCAGCGCATATGCAAGAGGCTTTATGACAAACACATTAAAAAAATTATGCAAGATCGCTGAAGAAGCTGGGTATTCATCTTTGTTTGCTTTGATACTTTCCCGCAACTTAAAATCAATTGGCGTTATCAAAAGATCGGGTTTTAAAAACTTAGGTTTAGTAAATGAGAGAGGAAAGGACTTCTGCAAATACCAGATCTTACTAGGGCACGGGGGCTAAAAGGTTCCAGACTTAGATGTTCCTCCACTTAGTAAAATTCAATAATATTTAATAATAAAATGACATTTAAAATAAGCAAAAGCAATCATTCTAAATTAGACAAAGTATATGAGAAATCAATGACTGAATTAATTTCTTTTTTCGGATTAAATTGGAAGTACAATCGACCAAATTTGATTTTAGTTCCGGATAGAAAAACTATTGATTTATTGTGTGGCGAAAAAACTGAAGATTGGTTAGTTGGTTGGGTAAGAGGAAGAGATGCATATGTATTAAACCATGAAGCATTTGGAACAGATAGTAGTCACGAATATTCTAACGAACAATATTTTGCTCTTATCAAGCATGAACTTACACACTGTTTTTCAGGTAATGTTTCGAAATACGCTCATATACCCGTATGGCTAACAGAGGGTATCTCCATATATTTATCAGGTCAAAATAAATTCAAAACAAAACCCAAGAAACTAACTAGATTTATTGATTTTTATCAAGAAGGCGGAAAAGGGCTTTATAGTGAAGCGGGTTTCGCTGTTGAGCTTTTGGTCAAAAAACACGGAAAGCAAAAGATATTGAAACTGCTAAAAAGATTAAAAGAAGTTAATTCAAGGAAAGATTTTGCTAATTTATTTAAATCTATCTATGGGTTTGAGTTAAAGTATGAAAATTTTAAAATAGTATAATGAGCACTTATACTTTAATTAATAATATATGAGACATCTTTTTCTATAATGTCTCATTTGTCTTATTTTCACCTTAAAACTAGTATAATATAAGACAGTGGAACACAAAGCCAAAAAGGTTTCAGACCTAATTGTTCTTTCGTAGCGGGGTGTGGCGCAGTTGGCTAGCGCGCCGCGTTTGGGACGCGGAGGCCGGAGGTTCGAGTCCTCTCACCCCGACCAACTAAAAAAGACCCCAACGGTGAGGTCTTTTTTGATTTATTTCTGTTTAGCAATTATTTGTTTACTGGAGCTGAACTGGCTTTACCGAGAGCTCGGTAAACTGCGAAGTAGTAAACCAACGCGCCGATAAAGTGCAGTCCTACTACGAATGAAACAATCAGCACAACTAACCAAGTAGTCTTTTGGCTATCGTCTTTCCAATTGGTTCTTTTAAATGCATCAATCAGCATAAAAATCCAAAAGATTAAAGTCACCAAACCTATGATTGCTGCGATTATCACAAATATCCAGATACCTGCAAAGATTCCTACAGCTGCAGCATCGCTTGCCCCGCTGTCGCTAAATTCTTGAGCTAATGCCTTGCCAGCCAACATTACTGCTGCACTAGAAGCACCCAAGCCGCGAGCTAATATACTTTTATATTTTCCCAATTTTTCCTCCTTTAGTTAAAATCCGTTATTTCAATAATAATTAAATACCAAAAAGGCCCTCAAGGCAAGTATGGTCTCGTTTTAGTTTGATAACTAAAGTATAATTTCACCTAAGTCTAGAATTGAAAAATAGCGAATCTGTAAACCAATCCAACAAACCAACTAATAGCAAATTTTATAAATTCGAGGGGAATAATAATTTATTTTTCTAAACCAATTCAACAAACCAAGAAATTTATAACTGTTTGTTGAATTGAGAGGAAAAATAATGTGAAAATATCAACTGTAAATGAGTACAATTACAGTATCTATTGAATCATTATTTTGACGAGACAGGGTGTAGCTCAGTTGGGAGAGCGCAGCGTTCGGGACGCTGAGGTCGCAGGTTCAAGTCCTGTCACCCTGACCATCCTTCGTTAAAACTACGGAATGGTAAACCATTAAACTTCACACCTTGTGTTTCGCTTAATTAGTAATATTTTGAAGTTTAATGGGAGGGAAAAAGTTACTCCATAGCCCTGTCTGCTCTTCGAGCCTGTCTGCCGACAGGCAGGTCTGAGCCCTGAGGCACCGCCCTCAGAGTCGAATGACCGACAGGCAGGTTCATGCGAAGGGTAACCCTGACCACCCTTCTCCACTAACTGGCTACGGATGGCAGGCCATAGACTCTTGCCCGGAAGTAAGCTATGAGGATAAACCAAACAAAATTAATTAAAATTTTCCAAGTTTTCAAATGCAAATAATCTACATTAGTTTGCTAACAATTTTAGCCAGCACTATTGGTACAGTTACTGGATTTGGTACCTCAACAATTATGGTGCCAGTCTTACTATTGTTTTTTCCTTTGCCTCAAACCCTTCTGCTGGTTGGCATTATCCACTTCTTTGGTGATATCTGGAAACTAACTCTCTTTAAGAGAAAGTGGTTATGGAAGGTGCTGTTAGGCTTTGGTATACCGGGGGTAATTGCCAGTTTTTTTGGTGCTAAATTGATTTTTAGTTTGCCCGCTAACCTAATTACCAAAATTATAGGTGGTATTTTAGTTGCTTACGGTATTTTTATTATTATTAATCCGGTGTTTAAACTAGCCATAAATTATCTGACCTCAATTATTGGCGGGGTAACTTCGGGGTTTCTAGCTGGTTTTGGCGGAGTTGGTGGTGCACTGCGAGGACTTTTCTTATCTGCTTATGATCTGCCAAAAAGTACATATATATTTACCTCTGGCGCGATTGCTTTTGCCATAGATTCAACTCGTATAACCACTTATTTCGCCAATGGTACTAGACTGGATAGTCTGCTGACTGTTGGATTGTTAATTTTTATACCTGCTTCATTTATGGGTGCCAAGATCGCTCAAAAAATTGTCAGCAAAATTTCTCAACGCCAACTTCGAATTACTATAGCTATCTTTTTACTAATTGTCGGAGTTAAGCTAATATTTTTTTAGACGTTGACAGAATAGTAATTTTGGGGTAGAATATATAAATTCTCTCGGTTATAGCTGAGAGTTGTTTTAATTGACCCACTAAAAAGGAGGCATTATGCCGCTGGGTCAGATTGATAACACCAAGATTTCCGTCTCCTTCAGAGGAGAGGAAATCATCCCCGAAGAGAGTGGCTATCTCGGCCAGCTGGAATCCAAAAACCAGCATAGGCCAGATATACTGGCTCTGGTCGTCACCGTTTCGGATGAAAGCTACCATGGGTTCATGGTGGATGGGCAAAAGAACGTCAGCCCTTCTCGCGATCTGAACCAGAAGTCTCTCACACCCGGGATTAAGGTGTTCCGCCAGAAGATGCCGATCAAGTTCTTGAGTCACCTTGCTGTCTGGCACACAGAGTACGCAGAGAACAATTTGCGATTGCTTAAGTTGGAGCTTGACGGAAGTTTCTGCGTCTGGGAGATCGCTATCATCTCCCAAGACGGCTGCTTCTTCCTGACGAAGCAGCGGACTTACGAGAGCCGGTGCTATCGGGACGAGTCGGGTCAGCTGGTTTGCCCTGACTTTGAAAAGTGGCCACAACTGGTTCATTTCTTGAAGACTCTAGTGGAATCACCCGAGTCTCTCGAAGCTGTTGAGAGCTGGAGTCCCAAACCGGGGATAGATGGCTCAGACCTAGAGCCTGGAACTGCCAGAGTCATCTGGTGGAACTGCGCCCAGGGACTCGGGGCCATAGCAGCTCCGGAGGGAGCAGCGCGAGTCCACTGGACAGAGTTGCCAATCGGTGACGAGCTGGCATATCTGTCCAAAGGACAGCTTGTGAGCTACTCGTGCTTCAAGCCACCCGAGAGCACGTGTGGTCGCTCCACTAGCTTCCAACGAGAAGCAGTGGCGGTTACGCCCCTCGGTGTCTAGCATCAGCCTAGACACCACCCAATACCCCGCGTTCGCGGGGTATTTCATTTAATTATTTTTTTATCACCAAAAACACGAGTGATAGCTGGTCTGTGAATTGCTGATAATCCTTGAGTAAATTAGGCTTATGGTATAAAATTGATAGTTTCTATCGCTTAAGTAAAAGATTAGTTTACTTTATAATTATTAAAGCATGCGGGTGTTGTATAGTGGCTATTACGTCAGCCTTCCAAGCTGAAGACGGCGGTTCAATTCCGCTCACCCGCTCCAGTCCCCGTAGCTCAGCTTGGATAGAGCAACTGCCTTCTAAGCAGTAGGTCGCAGGTTCGAATCCTGCCGGGGACGCCACGAAAAATTCCTTTCTCAAAAACGAATTACATTCTGTTATTTGAAAAGTGTCATATTCGTGGCACAGCCATTGAAAGGAGAACTACTTGTGATAGTTGGAGTACAATAGCATCAGCTATCGTACAAAGACCTAAGCAATAGTTTGACGACGAGGTGGGTGTAGCTCAGCTGGTTAGAGCAACGGGTTGTGGTCCCGTAGGTCGTGGGTTCGAATCCCATCACTCACCCCATTAAACTTCGCTACTTTGCTTAAAGGCGGGTTTAGCGAAGAAATAAAATAAATGAAGGGATGAGAAGTTTATCCGCCAATCGGCGGGAATCCCATCACTCACCCCATTAGAAAATAAGATGATTATTTTTACTTTCCCCAACTATAAATTTATGCTGCCGGAAATTTTAAATAAAATACCTGGTTTAAAATCTGGTGGTTTCTCTATTAATCGTTTTTCAAATCAAGAAATTTATGTAAGTTTAAATTCAGAGGTAGCAAACCAAGATTGTCTGATACTGGGTTCTATCTCTCCTCCGGAGCAGAATTTATTTTCACTTCTGCTTTTAGCTGATACTTTAAAAAAACAGGAAGCTTTAAGTACTACAGTCTGTTTGCCCTATTTAAGCTACGGTAGGGCCGATAGAGATGAATACAACAAAAGTTTAACCATTAAATGGATTGGACGGCTCTTCAAAGCTTCATCGGTTGACAAATTAATAACTTTTGAAGCCCATAGTCAGCTAGATCAAAAGCTTTTCCCGATCCCTTTAATTTCCATATCAACAAGCGAAATTTTTGCCAAGCAAATTATAAAATTATCGCTTGAAAAATATAGCCTGGTATCTCCCGATGAAGGGGCTATAGATTTATGTCAAGTAACTGCTAATTTAATAAATTCAGCTCAACCAATAGCTTACTTTAAGAAAAAAAGAGATAAAAAGGGAATCATTCATTCGACACTAATCGGAAAAGTCAGACCTCAAGTTATTATTTTAGATGACATATTAGACACCGGAGCTACACTGCTATCTTGTACCAGTCAATTAGCGAAGGTTGGTGTAAATAACATTGTTATCATGGTCACACATGGCTTATTTACCGGAAGTAAGTGGAAAAAATTATGGCAAAATAATGTTACTGAAATTTACTCAACGGATACTACCCAGCCCAGAAAAGATTTAGATTTGAAAAAAATTAAAATTTTACCGATGGCTTCTTTTATTGCAGAGAAGTTAAAATATTATTTAAACTTATAAACTATGCACGAACTTCAGTCAAAACTAGTCAATATATCGGCTGATGATGTTAATCTAGAAGGTTCTCTAAATATTCCTGAACGTTCTAAGTCAATTGTTTTATTTGCTCATGGTAGTGGTAGTAGCAGATTTAGCCCCAGAAATAATTATGTAGCCAGTGTGTTGCAAAAATCGGGACTCGCTACACTACTGATTGATTTGCTAACCGAGCAGGAAGATCAGGTTTATGAAACTAGATTTGATATAGATTTATTAACTAAACGGCTAATCATAGCTACTAAATGGCTAAGAAATAATCCCCCATCAAAAGATTTATCAATTGGTTACTTTGGAGCAAGTACTGGCGCTGCAGCAGCTCTTCAAGCAGCTGCTAAGCTAGGGGCAGAAATCAAAGCAATAGTTTCCAGAGGCGGTAGGCCTGATTTGGCTAAGGAAAATCTAAAAAAAGTTCAAGCTCCTACTTTACTATTAGTCGGTGGTAATGATACTGAAGTGATTAAGCTAAATCAAATAGCGCTAGATGAATTAAAAACTACTTGTGATTTAGTAATAGTTCCTGGTGCCACTCACCTATTCGAGGAACCAGGAACTTTAGAAAAAGTTGCCCAGATATCTGCCAAGTGGTTTAAAAAATACTTATAACTCTAGAGTAAATTTTATTAGTATCAGTAGCCGAGGGTTTTATTTTGAGAATTAATCAGCCAGTGATTAGTCTTATTATCAAAAATCAGAGTATAGACCATGGTATCTGTGTATTGTGAGGAATTCGGCTGGGTTGCGTCCCGGTACTTATACAAAATATTTACCTGAACCTCATATTTATCCCCTAGTCTATTAGTCCCAACCAGCCTAAAACTGACCGGATAAGTATACAACCTAGCATCAGGGGTAATAGTACTAAAATTAAATTCATTGATAAAAGCATCTGTCATATATCGCTTCATTTTCTCTACATCTCCGGAGATAAAGCCGTCCATAAATTTATTTATATTCGATTCCACTTCTGCCCTGTCACTAGCTTCTTTTTGCATCTGACGTTCTTTTTGAGTCTTCTCGGCTTCTTCTTTGGCTTTTTGTTCATCCATTTTGTCTTTAGCAGATTTTAGATAATCAGCAAGGTTGAAAATATCAGAGGATATATTTTCTTTGAGATAACTGATACTATTTTTTACTTCATCGCTAGATTGACGTGCTTGAGCTGAAAGTAAACTGAGCTTAGTAAAGTCCTCCTCGTCTAAAATTTTTATATCATCACTCATACTAGCGGCTTGTGAGCTGTAATTGCTAAATTTTTCTAAAAAATTTCTGTATATAAAAAGTGATTTTTTATCATTCAATAGTGTTGAGATATTTCCTGCATTGAATTTTTCATCTCTAATTAAACTGTCTAAATTATGGATTTCCCTTGACAAGTCATTAACATTTTGAGGGTTTAAATCCTTTTTCGCTAGAATAACTTTATCGCTACGTGAAGCTAGTGAATGCCAGCTGGACTTGATAAATTCTTTACTGTAAGAGCTTCTTTGTAAATACCAGCCATAAATCCCTAGCGTTGCAAGGATTATCAGTGTGACAAGAAAAATAATCCAGAATTTCTTGGTTTTATAAAATTTGGGTTTGGGATCTTGTTCCATAAATAATAAGACTATTTTATGATAGTTTTAAGATTCAAGCTAGCAGAAAAATAAAAAAACCGCTTTTTTATAGCGCGGTTTCACAGGTTAGCTGCGAACAACTTCTTTTAGTCTTTTGCCAGCACGAAATCTCGGCATAGCCATTGCCGGGATTTTAATTTCTTTGCCTGTTTGCGGATCAACTCCTCTACGTGCTTTGCGGGAAGAAAGATCAAATGTGCCAAAACCAGTAATGGATACTTTTTCGCCAGCTTTAACAGTTTTTTCAATAATTCTAACTAACTTGGTCAGAATTAGATCTGCCTGCTTTTTGGTGATATTTATTTCTTCAGCTAAGGTATCAATTAATTTTTGCTTGGTCATTTTTTCCTAATTCGCACTTTGAGCGAATTACCCTGAATGAAATCGAAGGGCTTTTAAAATATTATAGTGCAATATTATTTATAACCAATTATCAGTTTTTTAGCAAACTAAATATCGACAAGGCGAATAATTTGCTCAATGGACTTGGCTTTTCCTTTTGTGCTGATATTTATTAAAACTGCACAAAACTGGCAGGGGCCGCTAGTGGTAATTTCATGACGAGCTGGCAGCTGGTTGAGCCAGCGGCTAATAATAATTTCTTTCTTAACCCCCAACACCGAATCGGCTGGTCCCACCATACCAACATCAGTAATAATAGCTGTGCCGCCTGGCAAAATCCTTGCATCAGCGGTTGGCACATGTGTGTGGTCGCCTATTACCGCACTAACTTTACTATCAAGATAATAACCGACCGCTACTTTTTCGGAGGTTGAATCGCCATGAAAATTAACTAAGCTAGCAGACAATTTTTCATTTTTATTTTCCTCTAGGATCTCGTCTACTTTTTTTAACGGATTTTCCAGCTGTGGTCCATTAAATGTAATGCCCATCAAATTTATGACTAGTATTTTGCCAAAGCTAGAGCTGGCAATAGCCCAGCCTCTTCCCGGCGTGTTTTCTGGATAATTAGCCGGTCTGATTACCGGGATTTTAGGGTCATTCAAATATGGATAAAATTCTTTTTTTTTAAAACTGTGATTACCGCCAGTGAAAAAATCTATTCCCACTTCTCTCATCTCTTCGACTGCCTTGATCGTTAAACCATTGCCTGTCGACATATTTTCGCTTTGAGCGATTACAAAATCAATATTTTTTTCTTTTATTAAGTCTGGCAAAACTTTTTGAACAGTAGCCCTACCAATCCGCGCAACTATATCACCGATGTACAAAATCTTCATTATTTAGCGTATTCTATAGCACGAGTTTCGCGAATCACATTAACTTTGATCGTCCCGGGATATTTAAGTGTAGCTTCTATTTTATTAGAAATATCGCGAGCCAATTTAATTGCCGTAAGATCATCAATTGATTCCGGTTTGACAAAAACTCTAATTTCGCGGCCAGCAGAAATGGCATAGGATTTTTCAACGCCAGTAAACGAATTGGTCAGATTCTCGAGATCCGTCATCCTCTTAGCATAATTCTCAACATTGTCTCCCCTCGCTCCTGGACGTGAAGCGCTGACAGCATCAACCGCCCTAACCACCAAAGCTTCTACTGTAGTGGCTTCAATATCGTCATGGTGAGCTTCGGCAGCATGAATTATTGCTTCATCAACGCCGGCTTTTTCCAATAACGTTCTAGTCAGGTGGTGGTGATTACCATCCATCTCATGAGTTACAGCCTTGCCCAAGTCATGGAGCAGCGCTGCAGTACGACAGACAGCAACATTAGCGCCGATTTCTGAAGCAATAATCACAGCTAAATGCGTCATTTCTATGGAGTGTTTGAGCACATTTTGGCCGTAAGAAGTCCTAAATTTCAGCTGGCCCAAATAGTTGACAATCTCAGGCGGCAAGCCAGCAACGCCGGTTTCATGGCAAGCTTCTTCGCCGGCTTTTTTGATAATCTGATCAATTTCTTTTTGGGCTTTTTGAACAGTTTCCTCGATTTTAGTCGGATGAATCCTACCATCTTTTATTAAATTTTCTAATGCTACTCGTGCAACCTGGCGTCTGACCGGATCAAAACCAGAAAGTACTATTACTCCCGGAGTCTCATCAATAATTACATCTACCCCCGTTAGACGCTCAATCGTCTGAATGTTTCTGCCTTCTTTGCCGATAATTCGGCCTTTGAGTTCATCATTAGGAATAGCCACAGTAGTGACAGTACGCTCACTTGTCTGCTCAGAGGCTATTCGCTGCATGGCATCTGACACAATACCGCGAGCGATATCATCGGCATTCTCTTTTGCATCTCTTTGCAACTTTTCAACTAGTTTGACCAAATCAGCCTTGATATCTTTTTCGGTCATTTGCATCAGTTTATCAGCAGCTTCTTTTTTATTTAGTTTAGCAATTTTTTCCAGATTCTTCTGTTGGCGAGTTCTAATTTCTTTTAGTTCTTCCTTGATCTCATCGATCTCTTTTTCGTTAGACTTTTGTGCTTCAGTCCTTTCGTCTAGCCGGTTAAACTTAGCATCCAGATTAATTTCCCGCTCAGCTAATCTTTTCTCCTGTCCAGATAATTGTTCCCGTCTTTTTTTCTCTTCCGTTTTTGTTTCATCGATCATTTCGATCGCTTCCTCTTTGGCAGCTAGAAGCTGTTCTTTGGCCTTGGCTTTTGTATCTTCTAAAAGCTTATCAGCCCTAGCCTGCGCACTATCTTTTTTCTTTTTAAATAAATAGCTTTTTGTGCCATAGCCAACAGCTGATCCACCAGCTAGCGCAATGGCGATAAGTAAAATCTCCATATTCCACCTCTTTCTATGGTCTCTTGTGTAATTAAACCTTAATATAAGGACTAGATTAATTTTTAAAAACAGCTTTGAGCCTTATTACACCAGTCTAGTGAAAATTGCTTCATTTAATCTGAAAATTGAGCTTCGGTGCGGCTTAACTAAACAAAAAACTTCAATGTTAATTATTAAAAACCTAGTACTTTTATTAAAAACCTTTTGGTTTGCTGGGTCAAGCCAAGAGTTTTAATTTGGCTTGGTGATATTAGGTTCTCTGTCGTAGTCAGGTATTACCCATTCATTTGACTTGGCATTTTTAAAACCATGCGGAATCTGGGATAACCAATCTTTGCCTTTGGTCTTAAAAACTTTGATATCTAAACTATAAGCTAAGGCATTAGACAGCGATGTACCAATGCGCAGTCCGGTAAAAGAGCCTTCACCGCTAAACACACAAACACCGCTTAGATTCTTAAAGTCCAGACTATTTTTTTTAAGCAAATTTTTGATTTTCGGAAGTAGCGTATCGGCTAATTGTCGGCCGGCTTTCCATTGATATTTATCAATAACCATTCCTGATTCTTTGAGTATATATAACTCGGCTTCATTTGCGTCAGTTTTTATCGCTAAGATCATAGTTAATTTTATCTAAAACTTTTTTACTTAGATCCCCTATTGCAGAAATTTCAATATCTCGGATATTTTCATCAACAAAATGTAAATCGATAATGAGTCTATCGTTTTTTAATCTGTGGTGAAAATTTTTTGCCCATTCCACAACTACTATACTTTTGCCATAATTTAAAACTTCTTCCAATTCATTCAATATGATTTTATCATTTTCCAGCCTATAAAGGTCAAAGTGTTCCAGTGAATTACCGCCTGGCAGTTGATAACTTCTTTGAATGTTAAAAGTCGGAGAAGTGATTGTTTTAGTGATTCCCAAGCCTTTAGCTAGTCCCTTTATGGCTGTGGTTTTTCCGCCTCCTAAATCGCCAACAAATTCAATTAATTGTCCAGGTCTAATATATTTAGCGATTGCTGCGCCAAGCGCTAAGCTTTCTTCTGATGATGTGGTAGTAACTTTTAATTTCTGGCCGGTATTCATAGATTCCATACCCAATAGTACCTGCGCCAAGCGCTATTAGCAACCAGTTCCACAAATTGCGGTTTTTAATTCCATCATTATTTGAAAAAGAGGAGTCATTTCCTTTTTTACCGATACTAGCTATTTTTGGTTTTTTGGACTTTTTCTCAGAAGCAATTTTACTCTTTTTGGAACCAATTGATTTGGCTTTCTTTTTTGAACTGGTTTTAGCTGAATTTGCACTTTCTTCACCTTTAACATAGAGTGCGCTATTAGTGGTGCCTGGAGTCGGTGCAACTGTCCACCCCCAGCCTTGGGTAGTTAAACCCCAGCTAAGTCCTTCTTCTGCTTTACCGTAATCAGCAGTTTGATCAACTGCCTGTCCTAAGGGATTAAATAGACTAATTATATCGCCATCGTTATTTAGACTAATACTGGTGTCTTTGGACGAAATAACTAAATATAGGTTTGCGCCAATTATTTGGTCAGCGAAAGCATAAATATTATTTGAATTATCGCGCAAACTCCAGCTTTTTAAATTCACATCGAAATTATTGGGGTTATAAATTTCGATAAATTCATCATTGCTATCAGTCTGTGGACTGGCAGGATCAGGAAAGATTTCAGTAATCATTAAATTTGGGTAGGTATTATTATTGCTAAGCTGGTCTTCATTTTCATTATTTGGATTAAATTGAGGTGGTTTATCTGGTGTTGGTAAAGATGAGATTTCAAAATCATTAAAATTATTAACAGTGTTTTGCAAGCCCAAACCATTAGTGTTATAAATGCGCTGCAAACTTTCACCAGCTATAGGTGCCAGTGCAGACTGAATCAAAGGCTTATCACCGTTACCCCAAGCCAGCTGATCCGCTATATTGCCCTTGGTATCAGTAATTCTGATATTGCCGCCTGTTTGTGACAGTCCGGAGGACATCTTAGTATCGGCTTCAACTAAGGTTGCAGCTAAATAATAACTATTAGGAGCTAGCACTTTGCCATTTTCGATAACTGCTTTCTTATACCAAGTTGTGCCAGTTGCTGATTTATAGCTAATTTGCCATCCGCTTAAATCAATGTCTGAACCGCTAGAATTAAATAATTCAATAAACTCATCACTAGCGTTAGTGGAGCTACCCATCGATACTTCACTAAATAAAATACCAGACTCTGCAGCATAAGCAATTTTTCCAGGTAAAAAATTTAAGAAAATCGCTATTAATAATCCAAAAAAACTTAATCTAGAGTACATAACTAGATATTTTACAAATTCAAAAATTGAAAGTAAAGCATAAGTAATTCTGTTTAGTGCTAAGCGCTTATACTATTGACCAGATAAGCATAGCGGCTATATAATCAATTTATCTTTAGAAGTATTAGGAATAATGAGAGGCGGTAGAAGATATGTTAAACAAACTTAAAAGCATGCAAGGCCAAAAAGGTTTCACGCTAATAGAGATAATTATAGTAATTGTGATTATTGGTATTTTGGCGGCAATTTTGATTCCGAGTTTGATTTCGGGTCCTACAAAAGCTCGTGACTCAGAGAGAAAGGGTGACTTGCGCACCTTAAAGATTAAATTGGAAGAATATTTTCAGGATAACAGTGTCTACCCTGCAACATTATCTGATTTGACTGGCGGTAATCCACCTTACATTAAGACCGTACCCGTTGATCCAAAAAACAAGCAAAATTATAACTATACACCTGCTCCAGCCGGTGGCCCCTACACTAGCTATACATTAACAGCCACCCTGGAAAACAAGAATGATAAAGAAGCGCCCAACGGTGCCTTTACCGTAGATTCTTCTAACTAATATCCGTCTCAAGACAAGGATTGCTAACCAGTTAGTTTGCCTAGAGGGTTTGTTTCGGGGTTATCTTTGCGAAAGTCTTTATGGAGTTTAATGATTACTTGCTCAATCTCATAGGGATGAGGTACAAAATCTAGATGGAAATTTTCTCTCTCACCTGCTGTCTGAACAATAATTGTACCAAACTGCAAAATAGTTTGTATGGGACCATTAACATTAATGCTTACATCCTGAATGTTTGCCAGTGATAAGGTAGCTACATTGCGCCTAAATAAGCCGAGTTGATCCATATCTATAATATTTTCATTGGTCATTACGACTCTGTTTGAATGCCAAATCCAAATAACTCCAAAAGTGAAAATGCCTATTAATGCTAGAAACGCAAAAATTGCTAATATTGCTAATGCTGAATTTGTACTGCTACCAAGGCTAGGCTGATTAAGGGCTATATAATAAACGCCAAACAGACAAAGCAGAGTTAATGCAATACTCACAAAGATAAAAGGAGCAATGGACATCCAATGTTTGTATACAGTTTTGACTATTCTTTCGTTTTCGCCTAAAGCAAAGTTGTTTGTCCCCATAAACCAAGTTTAGCTGAAAAAAAATATTTATAAAAGTTTTTGCTGGTCTTTTTTGGATTTTTTGATATCTAAGTGTTTATAGGCTTTTTCTGTAACTTTTCTCCCTCTATGAGTTCGTTCCAAAAAACCAATCTGAATTAAATAAGGTTCATAGACATCTTCTATTGTTTGACGCTCCTCGTTAGCTGCAGCTGCTATCGCAGCTACGCCCACTGGACCGCCTTTATAATTCTTGATGATAGTTAATAAGATATGCCGATCACTAGAATCAAGACCTATTTCGTCAACTTCTAAAAGCTTTAGTGAACTATCAACCTGACTAAGATTAATTTTTCCATCTCCGTGAACTTGCGCATAATCACGAACTCTCTTGAGTAAACGATTGGCAATTCTGGGAGTTAATCTTGAGCGCTTTGAAAGTTCTGCCAGGGCATTTTTTTCTGCTTGCAAATTCATGATTCTTGCTGAACGCTTGAGAATCTCCTCTATTTCATCTACTAGGTAATAATTAAGCCGATGAATAATGCCAAAACGATCACGAAAAGGCCCTGATAATGCACCGAACCGGGTAGTTGCACCAATTATCGTAAATTTGGGCAGATCGAGTCTCAAGCTTTGAGCCGAAGGACCTTTACCCAGCATTATATCCAGCACATAATCCTCCATTGCCGGATATAAAATCTCTTCAACATTTCTGGGAAGCCGGTGAATTTCATCAATAAACAGAACGTCACCATCGTTCATATTGGTCAGAATTGAAGCCAAATCACCAGCTCGTTCTATTGCCGGGCCACTGGTTACTTTGACAGCTCGTTTCATTTCATTGGCAATCACATTAGCAAGTGTTGTTTTACCAAGTCCTGGTGGTCCGTACAAAAGGACATGATCAAGTGATTCTTTACGATTTTTGGCAGCTCTAATTGCTAAATCAACGCTTTTCTTGACCTGTTTTTGTCCGATATATTCGCTAAATTTTCGAGGGCGTAATGTTTCTTCAAACTTAATATCAACCTTTTCCTCATCTTTTTTATTTGTATCGGTTTTTCGTTCAATCATTTTGATAGTTGCTTTAATGCTAGTTTAACTTTTTCATTTACATTAATATCATCTGGCAAGTTCTTGACTGCTTCATTAGCTTGCATGTTGTTATAACCAAGGGTAATTAATGCTTGATAGGCAGGGTCTTTAGAGTTGTCAGCTTTTGCGCTCAAATCAATTTTACCTTTTAATTCTATGATAATTCTCTGAGCAGTTTTGGCACCCACGCCCAAAATATTTTTGAACACTTCGACTTTGCCGGATAAGGCTGCTTTCTGCAGATTTTCCACACTATCGGTGGAAAGTATTGTCATAGCCATCTTCGGTCCTACTCCGCTGATTGCTACTAGCTGGCCGTAGAAGTTTTTCTGCTGCTCATCACTAAAACCAAATAAACTATAGTGATCTTCACGGATATATTCAGCTATGAGCAAAGCAGTTTTTTGACCAACTTGACTGTTAACTAACAGCTGATCAGTAACAAATATTTCATAGCCAATGCCGTTCACTTCAACAATTAGTCCGTTTGCAGACTTGCCGGTTACTATCCCTTTGAGACTCGCAATCATAGATTAATTCTAACAGATAGTTGCTTTACGGTAAATGTTCGTTTTTTATCAATCGATTCTTAACTGCTGCACTATGGCAAATTGCGATTGCCAGGGCATCAGCGGCATCGTCCGGTTTAGGGATTAATTTAAGGTTTAGAATAGTTTTTACCATCTGTTGAATTTGTTTTTTGGTCGCTTGCCCATATCCGGTAACTGCCTGTTTGACCTGCAATGGCGTGTATTCGGCAATATTCAAATCAGCTTTCTGTGCAGCAAGTAAAACTACTCCCCTTGCCTGCCCTACACTAATGGCAGTTTTGGTATTGGCAGCAAAAAACAATTGCTCAATCGCTATCCAATCCGGTTTTGATGACTTAATAATTTTCTCTAGATCATCAAAAATAATTTTTAGACGCTGTGGCATTGGTAGTTTATGATTAGTTGTAATAACCCCATGATCAATCATTTTTAATTTCACATCTTTAAATTCAATTACACCAAAGCCAGTCGTCGCCGTACCAGGATCTATACCGAGAATTACCATTACGCAAGTTCTTTTAAGATATTATCATCAATATCGAAATTGGCATAAACATTCACTACATCATCATTGTCTTCCAGACTATTGATTAGCTTGAGTAAACTATTTGCTTTTAGTGAATCGGTAATCTTTATAGTTTGAGTTGGCTTCATATCCAATTCAGCTGATTCTATCTTATCTTTACCCAGCACACTTTTAACTTTTTCTAGTTCATTTAGTTCGGTATAAATAATTAGTTGATCTGAGCTGTCATCAATATCGCTTGCGCCTGCTTCGATTGCCTTGAGGCTCATTTCATCTTTACTTAGCCTCGGCTTTAGGGTGATCATACCTTTTTGTTCAAAAAGATATGCAACTGATCCGCTTCCACTTAAATTCCCGCCATATTTAGAAAAAATTGATCTGATTTCAGAAGCTGTGCGGTTGCGGTTGTCACTCAGAGCCTTGACCATAATCGCAACGCCCATCGGACCATAGCCTTCATAATTCAGCTCTTCCAAACTGGAACCATCGCCACTGCCTGAACCTCTGGCAATAGATCGATCAATATTTACTGAAGGCATATTTGCTTGTTTGGCTTTTTGGATAGCTAAACGCAAACGGAAATTCATACCTGGATCACTGCCATCTTTGGCTGATAGCGCAATTTCATTAGCTAATTTAGTAAAAAGCTTACCTCGCCGGGCATCAGTCACTGCTTTTTGATGTTTAATTGAATGCCACTTAGAATGTCCGCTCATATCTTTTTGTTCCTTTATCTATTATATATATTTGCTAGTTTAAAAAAAGGCTGGAAATCCCCGTCTGCCTTGGCTTCAAGCCTTTTTAGAATCCAAGAATTCCTGCTTATTCCTAATTAAGGCAAAGAGAAAGAGCACAGAATACATTAAAACTACCGAATAGATAGAGACGGCAGAAATTTTGACCGCTGAAATCTTAAAACTTGCAAGGTATTTGATCAAATCCAAGAGTAACTCAATGAACTTAGCTAGCGGTAAAAAGATCAGTGAAACAATATATGCTGATAAAAGTATGCCTAGTATACCGGCCAAAAAACCAAACAGCATCAGTACGGGGATTAATGGCATTATTAAGATGTTAGCTAAAGGTGAAATAATAGAGACTTGCCCGAATTTATAAGCTATCAATGGAAAAGTTGCCAGTTGAGCTGAGAGTGAAACAGCAACAATTTCTTTTAAGAGATTGGGCATTCTTTTCGGTAAAAATGCTTTAATCTTAGGTGAAAATAGCACAATACCACTTAGAGCTAAGAAGGAAAGCTGCCAGCCAAGATCGCTGATCAAATAGTTGGGATTATAAGCACAAGTAATAATTGCTGTTAGGGAAACTGCAGTTATAACTTTGATATCCCGGCCGTAAAATCTGACAATCATAAAAATCACCGACATAATTCCAGCCCTAACAATTGAAGCTGACCCACCGGTAAGCACCACAAAACCAGCAATTAGCCAAATTGAAGTGATCAGACTCCCCCATCTCCAGTGACCCTTGAGCCTCCTGTCTAAAAAGCCAATAATAATCGTCAGGTTATAACCAGAAACTGCTACAATATGTGACAAACCGCTGATAGATAAGTAATCCTGCAGATTTTTCGGTAATGAAGAACGTGCGCCAATTAATATACCAATCATAAATGAACTAGCTGGCTCAGGTAAGGCTCTTTTCACCCCAGTAACAAATAGGGATTTAATTTTAACTAGGATTGGTTGATCGGGATTAATTATTTCAATTTTAGCAAAACTGATTTGGCTTTCAGCTTTACCACGAGTTGGCTTGATTTTCCCTCTGACAATAATTTTCTGTCCATCTTTTAGATTGGGAAAAAGTGTTTTCACCTTTACTTCTCCACCAATCTTTTTGCCGTCAATTGATAAATTATCCAATATCAGTACATTATTAAAATACTGGTCTTTATAGACATCGCCCTTGATATTACCGGTAACTGATTGTTTCTGGTCTTGATAGCCGCTGATATTATTTTGACTACTAAAGTATACAAAAGTCTGATAGCGAAAGATTCCGATGCAGATTGCGAGTAATAAAAACAGCACATAACCGATCTTGGACTTGACGAAAAACAGGCTGGTGATAATTAAAATTATTGGGATTAACCATAAAAAATTTAAATCAAATAAAAAATTAGCCGAAAATATAATACCGGCTAAAAAACCAATAGTTATTAAAAGTATCTGTAGATTTCTTTTCATGAGGGCAATAGGTTACCCTCTTAAAAGCATTATGAGCCCCTCGACCCATTCGACTTTTGCTCAGGGTCGCCTTGAGCGAAGTCGAAAGACGACTATACTCGGGGCAAATTTAAATCGTATGTCCTTCGACTTTGCTCAGGACAATCCGTCAGCTGATGGATTGGAGGGCCCGGCGGGACTCGAACCCGCGACGCACAGCTTAAAAGGCTGTCGCTCTGACCAACTGAGCTACGGGCCCACACTACGCTCCGGTTTGGCACCGGAGCTTCAAGGGGCAAGCCTCGTCTCCATTTTACACTGCTTGCCCGCCAAAGCACGAGTATTACCGAGAGCGACGGCGGGAGCTACGGGCCCTCGTCAAAATAACCTAATTATTTTAATCTGGCAAACAGCTTTAGTCAATCAGTATTTAAGCACCGATACGATCACGTTTGCGCTTGCTAGCCGCTTTTGTTGCTACATAATCAATAATTTCTCCAGCTATATTACTACCTGTCTGTTTTTCAATTCCCAAAAGACCTGGAGACGAATTGACCTCTAGCACAAGCGGTCCGCGGTTTGATCTAACAAAATCAACACCAGCAACTTGCAAACCAAGAGTATGAGCTGCACGAATTGCAATATTTGTTTCCTTTTTAGTCAGCTCAACATTTTCTGCCTTGCCTCCGCGATGCAAGTTAGCTCTAAATTCACCTTCTTCACTTTTACGCATCATGGCCGCGATTACTTCATTGCCGACAACAAAAGCTCTAATATCACTACCTTCGGCTTCATCAATATATTCTTGAATTAAAATACTTGTACCTAGACCATAAAAAGCTTCAATAACTGATTTGGCAGCCTTTTTTGTCTCTGCCAATACTACTCCCAAACCATGTGTGCCCTCTAGTAATTTTACAACCAGTGGAGCACCGCCTACTAAATCAATCAATTCATCAGTAATGGCAGTCTTGCTAGCAGATCGTGCAAAAATAGTTTTCGGTATGCCAATTCCAGCCCTGGCTAATAATTGTAAACTACGTAATTTATCACGTGAACGCACTAATCCCAAAGAAGAAACCGAGCTGTAAATTTGTTTCATCTCAAATTGCCTGACGATTGCTGCACCATATGAGGTAACTGATTGACCAATGCGTGGTATTATCGCATCAATATCGGTAATTTTTTGACCATTATAGTGAATACCAGGATTATTTTTTTCAATATCTACATAGCACTTAGTATGATCAATAACCACCGTTTCGTGACCAGCTTTTTTTGCTGCCTTAAGTAGTCGCTGGGTACTGTAATTATTTGTTTCCCTAGATAAAATAGCGATTTTCATAGTAGTTATTATCCTTCATTAACATACAACTTAGCAACATCAACAATGTATCTACCTTTTAAGAACTTTCTTCCCAATAATACTGGGGAAAGCATTTTTGACCTATCTGCCAAACTAAATTGTTCATGATACTTCTTACCCTGAACTATAACCTCCAAACTCACTAAGTAACGTTTTTGGTAAATCCCGGATGAATTTTTTATCCTGATTCTACGAAAATTATTTATTATTATCTTCTTATTATCATACTTAGGATGTTCTTCATCTAATAACGTAAATGTTAGTTTACCGCTGTTTTTATTTGATTTAATTATTTCTACATTCTTACAATGTATTGCATTATGAAATGCGCCAGTATCAATTTTTGCGACTACATCTTTAATCTCCAAATCAACAAATTCTATTAAAGCTTTTCTACCAAGTATTTGTTTATTTTTCATAGTAATTAAATGGGAGCTATAAGTTTCTTATGAAAAATTTTCAACTCCCGACAGGTCCTCATCGGTTATGCCTAGTTGATTTAAAATCCAAATATGCCTTTCATTAGTTGGATCATATTTGCCAATGCTAAACCTAAGCATTTCCTGCTTACCTTCCTGTGTAGAGATTAACATAAAAACGCCTATATTACCTTCTCTGTATACAAGATCCTTGCTAAAACAAACGCCTTTTGTCTTACAGTCAGTTCCTCTAAAAATACGCACACAAGAGTTGTAAGCTGTATTTCTAGCCATCTGTTTAGCTTTATCTTTACCCTGACCCTTCTTCAGGTTATAAAAATAATTCTTTTTTTCTAGTACTTCAAACACACCGCGAAAATCTCTTTTTTCACCATCTAGGCCTCTAGCAAAACTAATACCCAAGTGATAATCAAGGCCAGCAAATTCATCGATGTTTTCTTGCCCAATTACCTGCTGGCGCATAGTAGCCACACCTTCTTCACCTGTTAAATAACGATCCAGTCCAAGACCAAGCAATTTAAGCTTGCTTCCTTCACCATTAATACGCCTCTGCACATGTGTGCTTATCTCGTGGGCTATTAAGCCCTCAAGCGATTTTTGGGTTAATTCTCTACTCTGAGGAATCTTGGCTGCTTTTTCCTCTTGGTTAATCGAAATTCCTGTACGGCTAGTATTTTCTACAACTACCCGCCACTCATCTTGTAAACCTAATTTACCAATAACCCTATTAAAGATTTCTACTATTTGCTCCGCATCTATTTTGCCTTCAAACGGCTCAATTTCTGTTATTTTTGATAATTCCCTTTTGGTTACTTCCCTCACATAATTAATTGTCTCTTCTGAAGGTAAAGAAACATCAAGATTTTCAATTTTTGGATAAGTCTCTAGTAAATCCTTAGCTGCCCAAGCTAGATCTGGGTTTTTTGATGCATCCTCACGGATTCTACCAACACTAAAAGCAAAGATGTCTTCATCTGGTTCTCCGTAAACAAAGCCGTTATATCTTTCGAAACGTCGCATATTGCCTTCAGCTGCTGCTTTCATCATGCCCAATTGAGCTAATTTTTCATTTATTTTCCAGCGGTAAATTTGTTT
>JAUYJX010000045.1 GCA_030699245.1 bacterium
CTGCTTGCTCGTCAATTATATTTTCTTCAAAGCTAGTCTTAGATAACATCCATAACTGGTCAAATTTATCAGTATATTCACTCCACTTGAGTTCAAAGAATAGGTTCTGATAGAGGTCTTTAGGCGGCACTTCGGCGTTAAAGACCTTTATACCCTCAAAGTCAGTTAAAACTGCCCAGGAGACGCCTTTATTCCAGCTGTAATTGATTGCCTGCTGTGCCCACTTCCAGTCATCTAAATCTACTTTCATCGACTTGGCTTCCAAAAACATCACAGGGATAGAATTAAGCTGAAAAGCTAGATCGACCCTGCCCTTGGAAACGTTTTCCTCGGTAATAACTTCGCTGGAGTGATTTAGATTGCGCATATCCCAACCCAGAAATTCAAACAACGGCTCGATAAATTCGTTTCTTGTCTGGGCTTCGTTGTAGCCCCTGATCTTATTTGCTTCTAAAGTTTGCTGGTATTTTTTGACTAGCTTAGCAATATTGGTTTTAGCAATATTTTTATTCATAAATTATATTATATCATCAGATAAAAGCATCTGGACAAAAACGCTTAAGTAATGTAAAATGTAAGCCTAATTAGCTAGTGGGCAATCGCCCCGTTAGAAGTATCTGATCATGATATGTTAGGAGTATGGTGATTAGGCACTTCTAATGGGGAGGAAAGTCCGAACAGCATAGAGCAACGGCGGTTGCTAACGGCAACCGGGAGTGATCCTAGGGAAAGTGCCACAGAAACTATACTGCTCCGACGATTCGTCGGAGTGAAGGTGAAAAGAGTGCGCCCTCCTTCGTGAGGGATAAACCCGCCATTCCGACGAATCGTCGGAAGAAGGGTGAAAGTAAGAGCGCACAATCCCGATAAGTGATTATCGAGAGCAGGTAAACCCCGCCGGCTGCAAGACTATATGGACCCGCATGTCACTTTTGACAACAAGCTGCTCGTTTACAAAGGGGTAAGTCGCATGATCCCGACGTAAAAGTCGGGACGTCTCCATCCGCTGTCCAGCGGATTGGGGGAAGATAGATGATTGCCAATCCCGACGTTTCAGTCGGGAAAACAAAATTCGGCTTATAGCTAGCTAATTAGACCTAGAATACTCAGCATTTAGTCAATCTGCTGGGTATTTTAGTTTGTGAGAAAATGGTAGAATATACCTTAAAAACTAGTAAGATTTTTTATGAAAAAAAGAAGTGAGCTGTTCTTTAGTCTAATACTCGTGCCAATCGATTTTCTAATGATGATTGTCGGTTTTGTCTTGGCTTATTGGGTCAGAGCGCACCTGTATACCATCCCGATAGCTAATCCAGTCGGCGGCTATCATTATTTGAAAGTTATCCTAATCGTGATTCCGAGCTGGATAGTAATCTTTGCACTAACCGGGCTTTATAATTTGCAAAGTACCAGAACTCGTTTGCAGGATTTTGGAAAAATTGTTGTAGCGGTAGCCAGCGGTACGATGCTTTTGGTACTGATTGATTATTTTAGCGACAAAACTATTTTTCCCTCTAAAAGTATCGCTATTTACGGACTGTTTTTCTCGATAGTTTTGGTTACATTTGGCAGACTTATTGTCAGATTTGTCCAGAGATTTCTCTTTCGCTATAGAATTGGCATGCACAGTCTGCTGCTGATTGGTGATAGAGTGCAGATTAAAGAGTTAAGAAGCAAAATAAATTTAAAAAAAATTGGTTATCGCCTGATTAATACCACGTCTGTTTACAGGGGAATAAGCTGGTTAAAAACTATTAATAAACATCATCATATAGATGAAATTATCCAGCTTGATTTTAAGAATGAAGAGCAGCAGTTAGAAATTATTAATTACGCAGTTAATCATCATATCAGCTATAAATTTGTCCCCGGTGTTACTAGTTTATATAAATCAATGATCATTATGTCAAAACTAGGTAATATGCCGATGGTAGAACTTACCCATACACAGCTCGAAGGCTGGGGGAGAATAGTTAAACGAATCGTTGATTTAGTTACTTCACTACTCGGTCTAGTGATTCTAAGCCCAGTTTTCTTGATTATCGCGGTAATTATCAAAATTACTGATTCCGGCCCGGCATTTTATAAACACTTGCGGATATCACGAGCTGGTAAAAAAATTAAAATTTATAAATTCAGAACCATGCAGCTGAAATACTGTACAGGAGTTGGCTATAGCGGTAAAGATGATCAGCAAATTTTATCTCAGTTAGGTAGCGATAAGCTAGTCAAAGAGTTCGAGAAAGAGCAAAAAGTCAAAAATGACCCACGCGTTACCAGGTTTGGCAGGTTTCTTCGCAAAACCAGCCTGGATGAACTTCCCCAGCTAATAAATGCGCTAAAAGGCGAGATTAGTTTGGTCGGACCAAGGGCAGTAACAGAAACCGAACTAAAGAGATATGGTCAAAAAGCCGGTTCATTTTTGGCGATCAAACCTGGAATTACGGGCTTATGGCAAGTCTCGGGCCGCAGTGATATCAATTACGATCAGAGAGTAAAACTCGATGTTTATTATGTAGAAAACTGGAGCTTACTACTTGATATAAAGATTTTATTTAAAACTTTTATAATGATTATAAAGGGCGGTGATGGCTACTGAATTAAGGATAGCTTTAGTTCACGATTGGTTGACAAATCTTGGCGGTGCAGAAAGGGTACTTCTCTTGATGCATCAAGCTTTTCCCAAAGCTCCAATTTATACCAGCATCTTTAATCCCAAAAAACTGCCGGAATTTGCTAAACTTAACGTTAGAACATCTTTTTTACAAAAATTTCCTTTAGCTAAGAAGAAACATCAGCTTTACCCAACGCTTAGAAGACTGGCTTTTGAGAGTTTTGATTTTAGCAAATTTGATATTGTTATTTCTAGCAGCAGCGCTGAAGCTAAAGGTATTATTACTTCAACCGAAACTTTTCATATTAGCTATATTAATACGCCAACTCGCTACTATTGGAGTGGTTATAATGAGTATCTAAAAAGTCCAGGCTATGGTGTGTTTAACCCCTTCGTGAGATTGATTATGCCAAGATTAGTTAAAAAAATGCGCCGCTGGGACTATGCAGCAGCCCAACGACCAGACATAATAATTGCCAATTCAGAAAATGTGAAGAAACGGATCAAAAAATATTACAATAGAGATAGTCTTGTTTTACATCCGCCAGTTGACTTGTCGCGCTTTAAACCGGACAAGGACGAAGGTTATTATTTAGTTGTGTCTAGACTAATTCCTTACAAAAGAATCGATTTGGCCGTTAAGGCTTGTTCTAATTTAAACAAAAAATTAGTTGTTATCGGTAGCGGTTCTGAATATAAGAAACTAAAGTCAATGAGCAATAGTAATGTTCATTTTACCGGTGCACTAACAGATAGGGAAATTAATAATTACTATAAAAATGCTTTAGCCTTTATCTTTACTGCAGAAGAGGATTTCGGCATCACACCATTAGAAGCTATGGCCTCAGGCAAGCCAGTAATTTGCTATGGAGCTGGAGGAGCAAAAGAAACTGTCATAGACAATGAAACTGGAATTTATTTTGAAAAACAAAATGAACAAAGCTTACAAAACGCGATTAAAAAATTTGAGAAAATGGAATTTAATCAAAACAAAATTATTGATAGAGCCGAGCAATTTAGTGAAGATAATTTTATAAAAAAGTTAAAAGAAGTTATTGAAGTAAATTATGAAGAATTCATCAAAACCTAGCTCTAAAGTCAAAAAAACTGCATCAGGGTTTTTTAAATACTTGATAATTCTTGCTTTAATTACCGGTATAGTTGCTGGTTTTTTATTTATTACCAATAAAATTGTAAATTTTACAACAAAAACTAACGATTACCTTTCAGTTGTTGATTATTTGAAAGGTAACGATAAACCTGTTAAGAATTTGATATTATTATCAAATAATGCCGAGCAAAGATACGGAAGCGGTTTTATTGGTTCTGTTGGCGTTATAGGTGCCGATAAATCTAAATTTGACATAGAACCTATTCATAGTGTTTACTTCTATGATCACAACCTAGAAAATAAACCGACAATTTATCCGATCCCGCAGGAGCTAAAGGCTATAACCGGCTATATGGCGCTGCGCGATAGTGCAATTTTTGCCAATTGGCCGGATAGTGCCAGACTGGCAGCTAAATTTTTTAAAGAAGAAGCAAATGTAGAGGTTGATAATGTAATTAGTGTAACCCCCCAGGTACTAAAAGAGATTTTAAAAATAACCGGGCCGATCTATCTGGAAGAATATAAAAAAACTGTCTCATCGGATAATTTTTTAGAATCTGTCCAGCTGGAAGTAGAGGCGGGATCGGATAAGAAAGCAAATAGAGATCCTAAAACTATCTTGGGTAATCTTGGGAATAAAGTAATTGAAAAAACCCTTAATCAAGATTTAGCCAAAACAAGTAATTTTTACGACCAGCTAAAAAGAATGATTGAAGAAAAACAGATCGTTGTTTATAGTTTTAATCAGAATATTCAGAAAAAAATTGAAAAACTCAATTTGTCCGGTGAGCTAAATGAAGCCAGCGGAAATTATCTGCTGGTAACCGGCACTAATGTCGGAGGCAATAAGAGCAGTCCTTTTATTGAACAGAAAATTGATCAGAAACTAACAATTGATGAGAGTGGGGAGGCGAAAGTAAATTTAAAAATTACCAGGACACATACATCTGATTTCAAATATCCCTATTTCGATCCTAATGACAAACAAGATAAGTGGCTAATTGGCCCGAATATCAATTATTCAAAAGTTTTTGTACCCTATGGGTCTGAGCTAATTTCAGCTGATATTAGTAAGGATAATGTGGTAGTAAGCAGCGAAAACAATAAAACAATCTATAGCTTTTGGTTAAACACCCAGCCAAAACAAACCAAGTCTGTTGAAATAGTTTATAAATTACCTTTTGAATATCAGATTGGTGAAGAACTGGTTGTTAAAAATATTTTTGACAAACAAATCGGCGGATTCAATGATAAAATCACCCAAAAGATTATAGTCCCAAACAGTTTTAGGCTAAAAAAAGTTTCGACTGATAAATATTTCTATACCGGTGATAATGAAGTGGAGTATGATGACATCTTAAATACCGATAAAAAAATAATTTTTACTTATGACAGAAAAAACTGAAAATCTAGTGATTAACTTGCGTTCTATAAAAAAGCGCTATGATGATGAAGCTGGTGTGTTAAATGCTCTTCGCGGCATCGATTTGACAGTTAAAAAAGGCGATTTTTTAGCTATTATGGGTCCATCAGGGTCTGGTAAGTCAACATTGATGAATATTATCGGACTTCTGGATAGACCTAGCAGGGGCAATTATTTCTTGGATGGTATAGATACTTCGAAGCTCGGCGATAATCAATTGTCAAAACTTCGAAGAGATAAAATAGGCTTTATTTTCCAAACATTTAACTTACTTCCCCGATTAAATATTTTGCAAAATGTTGAACTGCCAATGGTTTATAGGGGCATTTCTTTAAAAAAGAGAAAACTCAAAGCCACAAAAATACTAAAAAGTTTAGGTTTAGAAGATAAAATTAAAAGCAGAACAAACCGTTTATCAGGAGGACAGATTCAGAGAGCAGCTATTGCTCGGTCTTTAGTTAATGATCCGAGTCTAATTTTGGCTGATGAACCGTCTGGCAATCTAGATAGTAAGACTAGCGATGAAGTAATGAAAATATTAGTGAGACTAAATAAAACCGGCACAACCATCGTAATGGTTACTCATTCTAGTGAAATTGCTGCTTATGCCAGCCGCAGCGTTAGAGTAAAAGACGGGAAAATAAGTTAAGCCTATGTTAATTCAGAATTTAAAAACCGCGTTTTCTTCAATCCTTTCTGCTAAGTTACGTTCTTTTTTGACCATGCTGGGTATTATCATTGGTGTGGCGGCAGTTCTTTTAATGTTAGCGGTAGGTGAAGGAGTAAAGTTTCAGGTATCCGGTCAAATATCAAATCTAGGCAGCAATGTCTTAACTGTTACGTCAGGACAAGTGCTAAATTCTTCTGGTAATAATCAAAGATCGGCTTCATTTAACCCAAGCAGCTCTCTAGGAGCTTCGACTCTTACAGAAAAAGACCTGGAATCCATCAAAAAAATTAACGATATAAACCTTGTATCACCTATTATGCTGGTTTCATCTTTGATAACAGGCGGAAGCAATGTAAGCTCAACTACTAATATTATTGCTACAACTTCTTCCTATGGCATAATCAGAAATTTAAAATTTGCTAATGGCAGTTTTTTTACCGAAGAAGACAATCTAAGTGGCAGTAATGTGGCGGTAATTGGTTCAACTGCAAAGAAAAATCTTTTTGGTGATAAAAATCCGATAGACCAGGAAATTTTAATAAGAAATCAGCCATTTAAAATAATTGGCTTATTAGAAGAAAGCGAGACTGGAACAAACTTAGGTCCTAGTTTTGATGATGCAATCTATATTCCACTTAACTCAGCTGTGAATTTAACCCAGACTAAACAGATTTTTAGAATTATAGTCCAAGTAAGTAGTGCAAATAATATAGATCAAGCAAAATCACAAATTGAATCTACTCTTAAAACTAATCATGGCGGTCAAAAAGACTTTAGCGTATTAACTCAAAAAGATTTAATATCGGCATTTTCTTCAATCCTAGATACTTTAACCAGCTTTATAGTAGCTATAGCGTCAATATCATTGATTGTTGGAGGCATTGGCATAATGAACATAATGTTAGTTTCAGTTTCAGAACGGACTAGAGAAATCGGTATTAGAAAAACTGTAGGTGCAACATTTAGTAATATTCTCGAGCAGTTTTTAATTGAAGCAATGGTAATATCGCTAATCGGCGGTTTCTTTGGTCTCATATTGTCAGTAATTGGGGGGTTAATAATTAAAAAAGTTGTAAATATTACACCGGTTTATAGTTTAAGAGCTATATTAATAGCTTTTAGTTTATCGGTGATAATAGGTATAATTTTCGGCGTGGCTCCGGCTATCAAGGCAGCAAGAAAAAGACCCATCCAGGCCCTAAAAGCTCTTTAGTAAAAAACCTATTTAACTTCTTTGAGTATTGCCTCAAAAGCTTTTGGCTGATTTACAGATAATTCCGCCAAAATTTTCCTATTAATTTTAATATCAGCCTTTTTTAACCTAGCTATTAGTTGCGAATAACTCGTACCATGAGTTTTAGCAGCTGCAGATATTCTAATTATCCAAAGAGAACGCATATCACGTTTTAAGTTCCGCCGGTCGCGATACTGATAAGACAGGGCTTTTATGACTGCTTCATTAGCTTTGCGGTAAGAAGCAGTTCTGATATGGCTCATACCCTTTGCGGCTTTTAATATTTTTTTATGCCTCTTTCTTTTAGTTATGCCTTTTTTGACTCTCATTTTTATATCCCCAGCATTTTCTTAATGTTCTTGCCATCACCATGAGACACACCATGTTCTAGGGTATAGGCGCGTTTTCTGGACGACGATTTGATAGTCAATTTATGCGCCCTAGTAGCTTTGCGTCTAAGTAATTTACCACTACCCGTTATTTTTACTCTTTTTGCTGCTGTTTTACTAGTTTTTAGCTTTGGCATTTTTTCTCCCGATTAGCAAAATTGAAAGTTCGCGCCCGCTCATAGTAGCTTCACCTTCAATTTGTGCGATATCTTCTATTTTTTTGTAATAATTATCAAGAATTTGTTTACCTAATTCGGGATGGGTAATTTCACGACCCCTAAAGCGCAAATTTACCTTCACTTTATATCCTTGACTCAAAAATTTATTGGCAGCTTTGAGTTTGGTGTCTAAATCATGCGAGTCAATTTTTAGCCCTAATCTTATTTGTTTCACCTCAATATTTTTTTGTTTTTTCTTGTTTTTTTGCTGCTGTTTTTCCTGCTCGTAACGGTACTTCCCCCAATCCATTACTTTTACAACAGGAGGCTTTACATTAGGTGAAATCTCAACAAGATCTAAATCATGCTGCTGGGCTAAATCAAGAGCTTCTTTTATTGGGACAATGCCTACTTGTTTGGAACTCGCGTCTATTAATCGAACTTGAGGCACACTAATTTCCTGATTAAGCCGAAGTCTTTTATTAATTTTAGATCTCCTTAACTCTCGATGGCTATATTATCATTCTTTCAGGTTAGAATCAATACCTGCTGGAACGATGTTTTTTAGTGATCAAATTAATTGTTATGATTCTTTTGCCAATTAAAAGACTATGACCGCGGATAAGCAAGTTATTGGTGATGATATCCTGATCATAGACCTCTATCTTTAGCTGATTAGCTTTTAATTTGATCATCTTCTCTAGGCTGCTTTTAATCTTTAGCTTTGCTCTAAAGTTCCAAAAACTGCTTCTGGAACTAACTTTAATCGGCGGGCGAAAAGCCTCTAACATTATCGGGGCAGTTACTACTTGATCAGTATTTAACACGTTATGCAGGATAATTTCATTAGGTTTAGCTTTGAGCGTAAAACTTTTATTAACATTTATCGAGGTTATGCCGTTCTTAGTTTTTTGCTCACCGAGTTTTATTGCTATTTTATCGATAAAATAAGCTTTATTTATTGAAATTAGTTTAAATTCTTCCAATTTTCTAGCAATTAGTATTTCACAGGCACTTTTTGAATCACTAATTCCTAACATATGGCTAATCGGGGAATGCTGAATTAAAGGAATATAGCCGAAAACTGTTTGCAAATCATTATCTTTTACAGCACCTAAAACCATATTAAAGACTTCATCATCACCGACCGCAACAATTGTCTTAAAGCCTTTCTCGACTGCCTCGATACTCGCGCTATAAACGTCTTTTAGATTTTCGACAACTTTCTGCTCTCCATCTATTTTATGCTCTTTTAGCCTGGATAAAATCCTTTCATATTCAGCATTATTTTTTTCATTTTTTTTGTAAATATAGCAATACATTATTTAAAACTGGCGGTTTTAATTTGACCGTTAAATATAGCTCCTTTTTCCAGCTCTACTTCATTAGCTTCAATTTCCCCGCTAGTAACCGCCCCCCTAATAATTACTACTTCTTCTTTGACAATAGATTTGCCCTTGAACTTACCCTCAATAATTAAAGCCCTAGCCCTAATATCAGCCCTAACATTAGCATTTTTAGCAATTTCTACCAGACCCTCTGCTTCGATTTCACCATTCAAGTTACCATCAATATAAATATCATCTTCAGTTTTAATTAAACCCTCTACATTTACGTCGTGGCCAATGAAAAAGTTTGCAGTTAAACTAAAATCAGTAATGGATTTCGGTTTAAGTTTAAACATATTAATCTTTTTGCTTTTTAACTAGTAGCGGATCTTTAATGATAGCTTTTTTAAGAGCCAGATATTCTTCTTCAGACAAGTGATGCTTACTTTTACCTCTGACAATTTCTTTGGTATAAACTCTAGTACCGCTTCTTGCATGAATGCTAGATAAAATAAAACCATTATTGCGGCTATCAAGTGCAGCTAAACAAAAACTTTGATCGCCTCCAGTATCATCAAAAGGATTAAATCTAATTAGCCCGACTTTTTGCAGGGAAACTGAACTGGTTTTATGAAGTTTGGCACTAAATTCAGCCAATTCATCGATTTTTTTTAGAGCATCATCAACGTCAACAGAGTATTTTTTTAACAGATATTCAATATTCCTAGGTTGGGTATTGCCAAAGAAACGCCTAAAAAACTGCTTTAATTTAATAATTTGCAGTTGATTATAAATAGTTATAGCGAGTAATGCCAAAACTAAAACTATTAAGACGATTTGCAAAACACCAACCTCTTAGCAATTAGTATATTATAGCTACTTAGCTTAACTCTTGGCAATAAGGTTAGCAAGTTTTAGAATAGAGCAAAGGGATAAATTACTATGGCCAAGAAAAAGAAGAAGAAAAAATTTAAAAAACAAGCTTTTATTTACAAAAAAGCTAGCACAAAAAATAACACAACCACGCAAATAGATACTATCGCAAAAGAAACTCCTGTAGAAAAAATAAAAGAGGCGGGGGAAAGCTCCCCAAAAGAAGAGCCACAAAAAGTGGAAGTTGGTCAAAATTACGCTTATGTTAAGACTGATTTAGTAAAAACATTAATTTATGCATCAATTATTATAGCGGTTCTATTGGTGGTTTGGTGGCTTTTCAGCCACACATTCTTGGGCGCAAAAATATATAGTCTAATTCGTTTTTAGTACTAACTTAAGCCAAAAAACGTTTGTATGTTTTGAACAAATTTTTAAATCGAATGACGATATTGCAAAGCTTCGGCTAAATGATTAGTCAGTATCCTGTTGCTACTGTCTAAATCGGCAATTGTTCGAGCTACTTTTAGGGTTCTCATAAACGAACGAGCAGAAAGTCCTAATCGTGTAATAGCTGATTTCGCTAGATTTTGTGTTTTCTCATCAAGTTTGCAGTACTTTTTTATTTGCTGATTAGTCATCTGAGCATTAGTTTTGGTGTGAGTTAGATCAAATCGCTTCGATTGCAACTTGCGAGCAGCACTTATCCTCTCGGCTACTTCTTTGGATGATTCAGATTTATTTTGTTTAATTAAATCATCTTCTTTAACTCGAGATACATTAATCACTAGATCAATCCTATCGAGCAGGGGACCTGAGATTTTACGCTGGTATTTTGTAATTTGTGACAGGGAACATTGGCACTCAACTATTGGATCACCGGCATAGCCGCAAGGACAAGGGTTTTGGGCAGCGATTAGCATAAATTGTGCCGGAAAATTAAGACTTGCCTTAGCCCTTGATATGGTAATTACCCCATCTTCTATCGGCTGGCGCATAACTTCTAATACATGTCTTGGAAATTCTGGCAGTTCATCGAGAAAAAGAATACCCCGATGGGCTAAACTGACCTCACCCGGCTTCGGCCATTGACCACCGCCGATCAGAGCAATATCACTGGTAGTATGATGAGGGGAGCGAAAGGGACGGGAGGTAATTATTGAATCAGTATTATTGCCCGCCAAACCGTGTACCTTAGTAATCTCAAGCATTTCTTCTTTGCTAGGACGAGGCAAAAGTCCGGCAGCAGCTTTGGCAAGCATAGTTTTACCAGATCCAGGTGCCCCATTAAGCAGAATATTATGATCGCCGGATATAGCAACTTCGATAGCTCTCTTAGCCTGTTGCTGACCGTATATCTGGGCCATATCGATCTCTACCTTATTTATTAGGGCAGGCAGTTGTTGATTTTCTACTGGCTTAATAATAGTTTCACCAATTAAGTGCTGATAAAGCTGACGAAGATTTTTTACGGGATATACTTCAATATTTTCGCAAAAAGCTGCTTGGTCCGCTACTGATTCAGAGATAAAAAGTTTAGTTAAACCGCTTTCAGCCGCTATTTGACCTGCAGACAACGCACCGTTTATTTTGCGAGTTGAACCGTCAAGAGCTAATTCACCATAAAATAGCCAATCTTTATCTATATTTTCAATTTGCCCTGTAGCAGCTAGTAATCCGACAGCCATTGCTAGATCGTAGCTGCTGCCGACTTTCGGCAAATCTGCTGGGGCGAGATTTTGAGTAATCCTTTTTGGCGGCAGATTAAGACCAGAATTTTTAATTGCAGAGCGCACTCTTTCTTTGGCTTCCTCGACTGACTTATCGGGCAAACCAACAACTATAAAAGCCGGTAAGCCATTACGCAGATCAGTTTCAACTTCGATTAATTGACTATTTAGGCCCAAATGGGCGACAGTGGTAACTTTTGATAACATCTTTCCTCCTTTTTAAAAATGCCTGCCGCCCAGGTGGTATTTTGATTATATACGAACATAAAACGAACTGTCAAGTCAAAAAACTTACTTTTTTTAAATTAATGCCATATTTATTAATTGACTTAAGTTTTATACCACTCGGCTGACGATTCCGGCGGTACGGTATTAATTATCATACCGGTTGCGACTTCAAAACCTCCCCAAGTATTCAAATTTCGACTCTCAACTTTTAGCATAAAACGCTGATGCTCACTAACCCCATTCTGCAAGTAAAAATTATAACTAACATTATAATCAGTCAATTTATGAATAATCTGATGCAAGAGTTTTGAGAGAGAAGACAATTCAAGATTGGTTAAATCTGAAAAATTTTGAACTTTTCTTTTTGCGATAATCCAAGCTTCCAACGGCCAACGCGGGGCATAAGGGCAAATAGAGATAAAATCTTTATTCTCTGAGACTATTCTTTTATTTTCAGCTCTCTCAAAATCAATAATTTTTTCAATCGGATCAGCATTTTTGGTTTTGTAATAATCCTCAATCTTACTAGATTCATCAACAAAATTTTGCGGTATCATCGGAAGGGCAAAAATTTGGCTATGGGCATGTGCCAAGGAAGCACCAGCTTCAATCCCGTGATTCTTAAAGACTAGTACATATTTGATATTCGGTAGTTTTAAGAGTTCTTTGATACGCTGTCGATAAGTTAAAAGTAAGTCAATTAATTGTTTTTGGTCTAAATCGCCAGCAGCAGTATTGCTAAGCGGTGTATCGATTACTATTTCCTGTTTGCCGTAAGCCCTGGAGTTATCCGTTGATAAAGAAGGAAATTTATTGTCAACCACCTTTGTCAGCCATCCATTCTCTTTGTCTCTTAAGCTGTAAACTTCAGTTTGTTCATCGAGCCGCGGGCTATCTTCAGTCTCAAAAAACGGGCAAAAATGACTAACTGTATCGAAAGGGCGAGCATGCCTTTTTGGCGCAACTAGTACATAGTAATCATTAATATAGTCTTTTCTGATTTCAGAAGGTTGGTCAGGGGAAATTTTTAAATTTAGCGGCTTAGGATTTAAATTGTTTTTTTGCTCACCAGCTTTAAAATCGGTTTTTTCAATTACTTCATTCGGTTTGTTATTTAAAAAAAGTTTTGGTTTATGAAAGTTTTTAGCTTTTTTTAAACTTTGCCCGCCTAGTTCGTCCATATACTTATAGTAGCAATTTTACCCGACTCTTAAAAGACTTATGGCTGGTTAGCTAATATAGTTTATAATTAGACTAAAATGAAGATGAAAAAACCGCATATAATTTTATTGTTTTCTGATACAGGTGGAGGCCATCGCAGTGTGGCAGAGGCGATCAAAGAAGCGATTGAGCTGAAATATCCGGGTCAGGCTGATATTGAAATGATTGATTTTATAAAAGTTGTTGGACGCACCCCCCTAAATAAAATCCCCGATTTATATCCCTGGATGGTAAGGGTACCCAAAGCCTGGGAACTTGGCTTTAAAATAACTGACTCAAAAACCAGAGCCAAACTTTTTCAGTCGTCTTATTCGCTTTATTCAAAAAGAAGCCTAAAAAATTTTATCAGAAATCACCCCTGTGATCTGTTCGTATCAACACATTTTGGTTCTAATGCTTTCCTAGACTATTTGTCCCCAAGAGGTCCTAAGATGATATCAGTTGTCACGGACCTAATTAGTGCACATAGTATATGGTATGATTCGCGGCTTGATTTATGCATTGTGCCTTCAAAAGCTGTTTACAGATCCGCAAAGATTGCCGGACTTAAGAAAAGACAGCTAAAAATTATCGGTTTACCTATTTCATCTAAATTTGCTGATGAAAAATATTCAAAAGCAGAACTAAAAAACAAATTAAATTGGCCGGTTAACTTACCAGCAATTCTAATTATGGGGGGAGGCTTCGGTCATGGGCCTTTGGAAAAAATAGTTGACGACATAGCTAAAAGTTCCCCCAAAGCTTCTTTGGCAGTAATAACCGGACGGAATAATAAACTCAAAGAAGCACTATCTAAAAAAAACTGGCCTATACAAGTAAATGTTTATAGTTTTACTAAGCAAATTCCACAAATGATGCGTTGTTCTGACATTTTGATTACCAAAGCCGGTTCAATTACTTTAGCTGAAGCTTTTAGCGCTAGCCTACCAGTAATCCTTTATGATTTTTTGCCAGGCCAAGAAGAAGGCAATGTGATTTATCTTGTCGACAATAATGCCGGCGTTTTCGCTCCAAACTCAAGTCAAATCGTATCCGTGGTTCATAACTGGCTAAAAAATCCCCAAAAATTAAAACGTATAGCCAATGCTAGTTTTAGACTTTCGCAAGCTAAAGCGGCTGATGATACTGCTGAAATTATTGCTAAAAAAATCAATCTTTAATTAGTCACGTCTTTTAAATAAGTTCTAGCAAATACTTAGCGATTTTCACAGCTGAATCTGTTTGCCTGTAACTATTAAGTCTTTTCTGGTAGCTATTTTGATTAGCAAGAATATAACGGATTTTTTCAGGAATTTTACTAAAATCAGTTTCAACTATTCCAAGACCATTTTTGATAATAAATTTGGCATTGCCTTCTTCTTGTCCGGGTATAACCTGATAAATTATGGTTGGTTTTGTTACGCTCAAGCATTCGGCGATTGTTGAACCACCAGCTTTAGTAATAACGATATCACTTGATTTAATCAGATCTGGCATTTTGTTCGTCCAACCAAGAACAGCAGTATCTTTATTGGCAAATTCTTTGATTTTGGGAAGCAGCTGCTGATTTCTGCCAGCCACAACAATCAAGTTTATCTTTAAGTGTTCTTGGCAAATATTTTTAATAATATCAATACTGGACTTTGCCGAAGGCAAAAATAAAACAGTCGGCTTAGCTGAATCTAAATTGAGCTTTTTTAAAATACGGCTTCGATTAACGGATTCAGAAAAAGTCAATTTAACAGGTATGCCAAAAACCTTGATTTTAGCTTTATCTATACCGCGCTTTTCTAAAACTTTAGCCGTCTGCTCACTTGGCACTATGTATGAATTTATACTACCTAGAGTCCAGCCATTATGAATTTTTAGAAAATCAGTAACTAAACTAACAAACTTTCTACTCTGATAAACTTTTTTCCAAACCAGCCAGCTTAAATATTGCCAGTGGGGGAAATCAGACAATACTAAATTAGGATTTTCTTTTTTATAAAGGTTAACTAACTTTTTTTTGTAAAAAGGATAGTGAGAGTAAGCTAAAAATTTCATAGACAATTTGCTATCTGTTAGGAAAAAGCCGATTTTTATTACAGGCGGAAAATATTTGGACATAAATATATAAGAATTATTATGCGCCTGGCTTTCTCTAAGACTCAAATAGTCATAAATATCAATTATTTTCACATTAATATTTTTATTAATTTTTTTAATTGCTTGTGCTACTGCCAACGCCGGAACTATATGACCTTTGCCTCCACGCTCGCAAGATAAAATTAAAATCTTCTTTTTTTGTTTAGTTTTTTGCAAGTTTCAAATATCCAATTATTACCATTTATTAATTTTCATTGCTACTTTTTCTGGACTATCTAAGACGAGTAAATGGCCTTCCTTAGGCAAAATCTCAAATTTAACTTGAGGTATTTTTTTGTACATTCTGACAATTTCTTTAGCCGGAAAAACAAAATCTTTTTCACTGATGATAATATAAGTTTTTGCCCTAGTTTTAGCTATTAGTTCTTTGGTTTTATCGTTTAAGATACTTTTAAAACCCTGAGTTATAACATCTTCATTTAATCTTTTTATTTCTTTTTTAGTCATTTTATCAATTAAAGATTTCATTTGTATATCGTCATGCATATATGCAAAATGCTTTATTATTTTCCTCATATTGACCAGCCAACCTCTTTTTAGAGGTTTAGGAAGGGCTAAAGCAATGAGATAGTATAAACTGGCAAAAATACCACTGGCATAAACTTTGTTTGGTATCGGAGTAATTAATATTAATTTTTCAACTTTTTCTGGGTAACGATTCTCGAAATTTATAGCTATCTGTGCGCCTAGGCAATGACCTAAAACAGTACACTTTTTAATCTCTAATTCTGTTATAAAATCGTTCAAAAATTTCGCATAATTATCAATATTATGTTCTTTGTCTAATTTTTCTGATAAGTAATGACCGGGTAAATCAAAAACAATTACTTTATGATCTTTTAAATTTATTCTCCCGGCTAATTTTTCAAGAGTCATATGGCTACTACCCAAACCATGCACTAAAATTATTGCCTTTTTACCACCAGGATTTTTAATACCAATATTTACTTTTTTACCCTTAACTGTTATTTTTTCTTTTTGCATCATCTTATTATATAGAAAAGATCTGTACAGTAAAAATATATTCGTTCTAACTATGTTTTGTAGTAATATTTACAACTCATGGTATTTATTTATTAGTTTTTGATAAGCTTTTTCCAGCTTCTTTGTTTGTTTTTCAACCGTGAATCTTTTGACTAATTTAAAACCGTTTTCGCCCATTTTTTTCGCCAAATCAAGGTTTTTAAACAGATAAATTATTTTTTTCGCCAAATCTTCTTTATTATTAGAACTTTTTAACCCGTTAAATTTATTGATTGTCAGTTCTGAAATCATATCATCGACGAAGACTACTGGCTTTGATGTCATACAAGCTTCATTGATAACTAGTCCCTGGGTATCAGTTAGGGAAGGGAATACAAAAATATCCGACTCTCTAAAGACCTGAATTATTTCTGCTCTATCCAGCATTCCTGTTAATATTACGCTTCCGCTGATTTTTAACTTATTAATTAATGTTTTCAAATCTTTTTTATACGGACCGCCTCCAACGATTACTAGCTTAGCACCAGGAAACTTTTTCAAAACTATTGGCATAGCTTTAATTATCAGATCGATATTTTTTTCTTTGCCCAAGCGCCCAACGAAAAGCAGTAACGGTTGACTGCTTTTGAGATTATGGTTTTTACGAATATTATATTTTGTCTTAAGATTCAGCTCTGATTTATCAATACCTGTTGGAAGTATCAATATTGAAGTTTTAATATCATAACTTTTTAAAAGTTCATACATTTTTTTAGAAGGAGCGATTACTAAATCACAGTTATTGTAATAAATAGCTAAAATTTTTCTGATAACTTTTTTATTCCAATGAGAATAAGTAAGAGGTCGTTGAGGTTTCATAGCAGATAGGGTTTGTTTAATTAAGGAATGCTTTTTGACAATTGCCGGACCAACTAATGATCCTGCCAAAAAGCCAGCAAATATTTTTTTATAAACTCCAGCGTACTGTTCAATGTCAGTATGGTAAGTTGCTACAAGGGGTAAATCTTGGACTTTAGCTAGACGAGTGCCCAAAAGCCCTATTTGGGCTGGTGTATGGACATGAATAATATCAAGATTAAAGTCTTTGATTTTTTTAATATTTCTAGGTGTCCAGGGAATAGTGTCACGATAGTCCTCATACCAGATGCTTGGGAAAGACTTGAAGCGAATAATAGTATTCGGCTCATCTTGAATTTTTTTGGACCAAGCCGGGCAAAATATATAAACTTGATGTCCTAATTTTTCAAGCTCCCGGCGAAAGACTTCCACAGAAACAGCCACACCATCGATTGCAGGATAATAGCGATCTGTAAAAAAACCGATTTTCATTTTTGAAAGCCCCTTAGTAGCTGTTGATAAACTTTTTCTAATTTTTTAGCTTGCTTTTGGGCAGTAAAATTTTCAATCATTTTTTGACTATTCAAACCAAAACTTTTTAGTATTTCTGGATGATTCAACAAATAAATTACCTTTTTTGCTAAATCAGATTTATCATTATTGACCTTCAAACCGTTGTAATTATTTAAAGTCAGAGGGGAAATCTTGCCGTCCGCAAAAAGAATAGATTTACCATTGAGCGAAGCCTCGTTAAGTACCAGCCCCTGGGTATCTGTTAAGGAAGGAAAAATAAAAATATCACAAGCCTTGTAAGCCGCCATTTTTGCTTCACTAGATATATAGCCAGTCAAAATAATATGAGAAACTAGATTTAATTTTTTAATAAGTTTTTCCAGTTTTTTCCTATAAGGACCCTGACCAACTATCACTAGTTTTAAGTTTGGCATTTCACCTATAATCAGCGGCATAGCTTTAACTATCAGATCAATATTTTTTTCTTTGCCCAAGCGCCCGACAAACAGTAGTATGACCGAACTGGCGGCGATATTATATTGACCTCGAAAGTCAAAACTTTTTGAAAGTAAATTGACCTCTTCAATATCTACGCCAGTTGGAATTACTTCAATCTTTGTTTTGGTGCCATATGAAATCAATGCCCCCTCCATCTTTTTAGATGGAGCAATGACTAAATCACAGTGATTATGCAATACTGTGATCATTTTTTTGATATTTCGCTGATTCCATTTTGCAAGGGGCCATGTTGGTCTTAAAGTCCAGAAAAAATCTTTAATCACAGCTGGGTCTTTAGAAATTATCGGGAAAATCAATGACAATAATGCTAGACCAACAATCACTCTTTTGTATATCGCACCATAACTAATTAGATCTGTATGATAAGTAGCGACAAGTGGAATTTTATACTTTTTGGCAATATAGACTCCCAGTAAACCTATTTGGACTGGTGTATGAATATGGACTATATCTAAGCCTAATTTTTCAATGAGTTTAATATTACGAGTGTTATACGGGAAAGTATCGCGGTAACCCCAAAACCAGATCCCCGGTATTGAACGAAAGCGAATAATTCTTCTTGAATCATGATATTTCAACGGTTTTGTAGGGCAAAGTACATAAACCTGATGGCCTAATTTCTCTAATTCTCGCCGGAATATATCGATCGATACAACAACCCCGTTTCCCACAGTGCTGGGTAAATAAAAATCTGTGAAAAAACCAATTTTCATCTTTAACTTTCTTGTTCCATTAAACTATAGTAAATCTTAATAAGCTCATTGACATTTGTTCTTGAATCATAAGTTTTAGCGATAAACTTAGTTTGATTTTGCCAATAACTGTAAAATTTTTTATCTAGAGCAAATTTTTTAATTGTTTGTACAAAATTATTCTCACCTGTTGTATAATACCAGCCATCAAATGTTTTCTTGTATTGATGTAAATTTCGCAACAGTATAGGTAAGCCAGCAGCAGCAGCTTCTAAAATGACAATCCCAAAAGTCTCGTGAATTGAAGGCAAAAAGAAAAGATCAGCGGCAAAATAGTAACTAATCGCTTTTTTGTGTTCAACTACTCCCGTAAAGATCACATTATCCGGATGATTTTTAATTATTTTAGACATTTCCATATAGTGAGAGGCAAATTCCTTAAAAGGAATCCCGCCCACCCAGATAAATTGATAATTAGGAAGCTTTTTGGCACAATCTAAAAAAACATCAACTCTTTTTCTTGGCTGAACTTGCCCGTTGGCAATTATTACAAATTTATTGTTGTCAAATCCTAGCTTTTTTCTTATCTTGTATTTATCTTTTGTGGTATGACTATATTGAGAAATATCTATGGTATTGGGAACTAAATAAATAGGTTTCTTTACCCTTTGAGCTTTTAATAAATCTACTACTTCTTGGCTGACTGCCAAAACAGCGTCTGCCCTGTTATAAAACCAACGCAAGTAAATTTTAGCAAGAGGATACCAATACCGAGCTGCTGCTAAACTGCCGACAAATGAGTCTGGCACTAAATGAGCCGAAACTACTTTTTTCCCTCTGTAAAAGAGTAGTTTTTTTAATGAATAGGGACCAACGGTATGAATATGTACAATATCAGCCGGCTTACTTGAGTTCTTATAAACAATAATATTTTTTTTCCTTCGCAAGCTATTATATGTTTCCTCAAAAGCTGTATGTACGCCATGGCCCTGGACGGTGAACTCTGATTCTGAAATGATGTTTACTCTGATTTTTTGCAATTTAATTTTTATGAATAACTAACTAATTATATCAGACAAATTTTTAAGCAAAGAAGTAAAACCATTTCCCTTAATTAACTATCTGTAAAAAAGTTCAGATAAATGGTTAAATATAAAAGGATAAGAATTATGAAACTCTCAATAATCATTCCGGCTTTAAATGAGCAACATTATATCGGCAAGTTATTAGAATGTTTAACAGATCAAGATTTTAGAAATTTTGAGGTTATCGTATCTGACTCTAACTCCGATGATAATACCATAGCAGTAGCTGAAAGATTCTTAAAGAAATTAAATTTAAAAATTGTTCAATCAGCAAAAAGGGGAGTCTCGCTTGCCCGTAACCGAGGAGCGCTGGAAGCTAGAAGCAAGTGGCTGCTATTTTTGGATGCAGATACCCAAATCCCCGGTAATTTTTTGACCAATATATTAGCAGAAACTGAAAAGAAAAACCACACTATTGCCTCTGTAAAATTTCGTGCCAATAGCCCAAAACTAATCGATAAATTCGGTTCTAAGATTTCCTTTTTAGCCATGAAAGCTTTAGAAAAGTCGAATCACCCGAATGTCAGCGGCTTTTGTATTTTGATTAGACGTGAGTTGCATCAAAAAATTGGTGGCTTTAATACTAAACTCAATTTGGGGGAAGATGTAGATTATGCGGCCAGAGCCATTCGCACTGGAGCTAAGTTCGGTTTCTTACACTCAACCTACCTACTGATCTCTGTTCGCCGGTATGAGAGTGAAGGAAGGATCAAAACTTTTCTCAAAACTCTTTATTTTGAATCATATCGCCGGTTAAATAGGTTTGAAATAAATGATGGAGTCATTGCCTACGAATTCGGAAAACATGAAAAAGACGTTAATCGTAAATCTTGACCGTAACCTTATATTTGTGATATAGTGCTGGGTCATGGGGCTGATTAGCTTCGACATTGGTAACTTGAAATATAGCTGCAAGCCGAGCGAGATCTCGTAAAAACTCAACTACAAATAAGTGCAAAAAACTTGTTTAGCAAAGTAAAAGCTGCTTTTAGCATGCCTAACTTTGCGCTAGCTGTTGCTTAAAAACCGACAGCCGTCGAATGCTTGATATCTAGTAGAGTATTTGGCGCCGATTACTAGGTTGCGGTGAAAGTTTCTCTTTGGCTTTCATTTAAGAAAATAGAAGAGGAAGCGGGTAAAATTTTTGGTTAGTTTAAAGTTTTATCAGCTTCTAAACCAACTAAGCTAACTAAGCTTGTAGAAGTTATATTGACAGTCTGATGGACGAGGGTGCAATTCCCTCCAGCTCCACCAAAAATGCCCGATGTAAAGTCGGGCTTTTTTGGTGGTAATTGTCAGTCCGAATCCGCTACTGGCGGAGTAGGATGGCTCCACCAAACTTATTATGCTTAAAGACTCAGCAATGGGTCTTTTTTGCTATAATCAATTCAATGAAAAACCTAATTAAATATTTAATAATAATCTTTATAGTTTTAGCAATTGGCGGTTTTGTAGTATATGCTCTCGTAAAACCAGATAGTAATTCTAAATCCGATATAGCAAATCGCTTTATTAGCAAGCTAAAACTGTTTAGCTTCCCGGTTATACTTGTGAATTAG
>JAUYJX010000049.1 GCA_030699245.1 bacterium
AAGACTTGGGTCATACCAACTTTTTTGGCAAGTAAAAATTTCACTTTTTATCCTTTTTTTACGAAAGACATAATAAAACCTGAGTGGTAATTGGTTTCTACTTATAGGGTAGACCTGATTATTGCTCAGTTTTATTTGTACTAGTTTTAAATTAGACAGGCTTAATTCTACCAGATACGAGTATCTGGTGTCAACATTATTTTAGGTGAATTTAATCTGACCTTTTTTCGATCTTTTTTTGCTTAAATAGTAGATTTCAATATTTAGTCCCTTGATTACCATCAGCAGCCCGGCAATTGCCAGAAATGCACCTATCAGATAGAAGATAATCCATCTGGGGTCTTTGACGAAAATCCGCCATTCAATAATTGCCGGCAGATAAACAAAAATAGCCGAAAGTGAGTTAAAAACTATGCCTCTTTTGTAAATTTTCGGCTTTTTTACTTCATGATGATGCGACAGATGGCGAACTATCATTAATTTATGAAAAACCAGCATATTTAGATAAATAATTACCGGCAGAGGGGTTAAGCTTAACCAGAAAACTGGCGTTGGATTGATCTGACTTATAAAATTACTCGGATTCATTTTATTTAAAAATACCCAGATTTAAATAAATATAAATTCCCCTGCCAAATAAACCGAAAAACGCACCAACCAGCAGAATTGCATACTCGATTTTACGATTAATTCTCAAAAATTCGGTTTTTGAAAGAATAAAACCAACAACCACACCGATTGGGATAATTCGTCTGCCGTCAATCGCTATCCAAATAGAGCCGAGTACCAGATAGAGAGCGATTTTGATTAGAAAATGGAAATCAGATTCTTTGTATCTTTGCAGTTTTGTTTTTGGTTTCATTTAGCCTTATTTAAGCATAAGAAGTGTATAAAATCAAAAGGAAAAGGGTCTCAAGTTTCCTTGAAACCCTAGGGCTGATGAGTCCTGTTTCAGCTTATCACGCCCTTTTTCTCTTCTCCTGCTACGAACCTGGCAGCTGTTCGGGTTCAAGCTGAAGAATCTTTTCGCAAATGCGACGAAGTTCGGCATGGGTAGGGTTGTATCCGTCAGCATCCGAGACTGTTCCACGAATGTCAGGGTGCTGGAATACAAGATGCTCCTGCCAGTGTGCTTCTAGGGCATCAAGCACTTCTTCGACCTTACCTTTGTCTGATGCCCACATCAGCGTGTTAATGATGTCGAAGGTGAGAAATCTACCGCACTTCTGCGACACCTCAAAGGCACGTGAGTAGTAATCACCCAACAGCTCCTTGAGAGCACTCTCGAACTCCTCATCTGAGATTACGTGATAGCCCATTACGACTCCTTGATAGAGGTGTAATTCTTTATGGACACAAGTATTATTCGACCAATTGTTAATATTTGCAAGCATAACAAAAAAGATCCTTTCGGGTCTTTAAGTTTAAGAAGAGAATTGCTCTACTCTGATTATATGAGATACAAGTTTAACGGGAATAAATTGGTGCTTTGAGGGAATGGCACTCTATTGTAAACTCATCAAAGTTTACTAACTTTATAGAAATATCTGTACTTGCTAAGTTTATTTGCATTGTTTTATATCTTTATGTCTTTTAGTGTTATGTTCAATTTTTTTTCGACATATTTTCGAACTCGTTTTGCATTATAATATAGTCTACCACTACTGATTGTAAGTCCCTCTTCTGAGTAAATAAGCTTGTCTACCTCGTCGGGGTACTTAAGAAAACTAAACTGATTGAGTTTATCAACATTATCTTGTAAATCTTCAAAACCTTTATCTATTTTAATGCACTTTTCCAATATTTTGTCCAGATTATGACCAAGTGACTTAAGATTATTCAACACCTCTTGTAGATTTGGATTATAAAATTGCTTGCCACTAAGCAATTGGTATTCTTTATGTGTGTTTATTAAGTATCCTTTGAGATACTTTTCAACTGCTTGTGCCGTCAAAAAAGCAACTTGAAACATAAAATCAAGATTTTTATTCTGTTGATATTGGCATAACCATAATGCGGCACATAAGTCTGTATCACCATACTTTATGAATTTTTCCGCGTAAAAATTATATTTATTGTCTTTCATACTGTCCACCATTATGGGCAACAATATCATAACATATGGCTCTCCCTAGACACTGGGGTTTTACTGATGAATACAAAAATTAGTATCTTATTCTAGAAAATATTAACTACTGGAGAGAACCACTTTATCCTGAATATCAATTGTTTATTCTTTCAGAGTAAACTTAGCGAAACCATCAATGTATTCTTCAATATCCCGATTAAACATTTTTATCAAGCCACCAAATATTTCCTTTTCATATCCATAATACTGGGTTTGTATATACAGTGTTAGAAGCCCCCCATTAGTATCGTTTCCATAACACCACTTACTGAAATAAGCGGCTTGATTAGTTTGATTAAGTGTTTCGTAGAATTCTCTTTTTTTTAACACATTTGCATCGTAGCCAGGTGCACGGAAACTAACATTTGCTATAGGAGCATCTTTTGCAAACATCAGAATTAGTGGCGGTAATTCACCTCTTTCAGCTGTATATACTTTCCAGTCCTTCTTATCAAGTTCACCATCTCTTAATTTATGTTTTTTTACTTTATAACCAATGACCTCAAGAACTTTGATTAAATCATCTATATTTTTTAATATCCCTGCACTCTCCGTTACTTTATCAATGAAAGTCATTTTTATCTCCTGAAATATATCCTTGTTACTTTTTTATTTCTCACGTTCTTTTTTAACTTCATTGGGTGCTTTTGTTTGTTGATTACCCATATTCAACCCATTAAATGATTTGAATATATTATGTTATGAACTATCTGTAAAATCAAGTTTTCTAAAGAAAACTCAATGGGGATAGATTGGTGCTTTGAGGGAATAGCACCCTAGGGATTATTCGGTTCGTCTAGTTTATTTTTTATATAATCTTTTAAGATATCTTCTTTGCTACGATAGTCAGCTGGTAAAGGGGTATTATTTTCAAGTATTGGTAGCTCCACTGGTAAGCTTATTCGAGAATCATAATTAAATTTATTAGCAAAGAAGGTTACCTCATAATAATCCGTAGGAATGGTTTCCCTATTGGGACTAAACTCCAAAACGTAGCCAAAAGGAGGAGCTGAAAGTTCAGAGAGTATACGAGGTTTCTTTATAGAAAAGCTACCCATAAATGATATACCAGCATATCTTGAAATATTACCTTTCAATGCATACATAAAGATTGCAAATTTAGTATCATCTAACCCTTTTACATGTTTACTCAACACAAATCGTCGTAATTCGGGATGAATTCTTTGTATATCTGAGTTATTAATTGAAAAAAACATTGCTATAACCTGCTTAATAATCCTTAAAGGATAAATTTGTTTAAGGCCTACTTTTACTTTATTATCAGTTACTTTAGGTAGAGTAAGCTGTTTATATGCTTGGGCAACAAAATCTACAAATGCTCTTGCATACCATCCACCTGTATCACTATTACACTTACCACATAAAGTATGGCCTCCAATACCTCCTTGATGTATTTTGCCTTTTCTATCAATAAAATCCCATGGAAATTTTCCATTATTCTTTAGAATTTCAGTGCCAAGATAGGTTATTTCTTTATTTTGATTAAAAGCCTTTGCTGGAGGTATATGTTCAAATGTAAGTTTTTTGTATCCCCCACAAATATGACAAGTGCCATAATTTTTGCCCATGGTTTAATTATAAACTTCATCTTAATTACTATAAATAGAGAACTTAACGAAATAGAGTAGTGCTTTAAGGGAATGGCTTTTAGATGCTTGTTAATAAAAGTAAATTCTGAAATCATAAAAATAAAAAACTTATATAACTTATGAAAGGAGCTAATATGCAACAAAATGACATACATCAAATCATCCATGAATTAAGACGAATTGCTATCGCTTTAGAAGAAATCAGTTCAAGAATAAAATAATTTTGCATCTAGGGATAGTTAATCCACTGGCAACTTCTCCATGATGAGACAAGTTCCGCTAACAGTGGCTTATAAAAGAAATATTTAGCTCAAATGTTTCTACATTTTAATTTCGATATCTACGCCGGCGGGCAGGTTGAGATTCATCAGTGAATCTACCGTCTTGGGGGTTGGCTCAGTAATATCAATTAGCCTTTTATGCGTGCGGATTTCAAATTGTTCCCTAGCGTCTTTAAAGATATTCGGACTTTTATTAACAGTGTATTTATTTTTTTCTGTAGGCAAAGGAATTGGCCCTGAAATATTGGCACCGGTTTTTATTGCGGTATCCATAATCTGACGAGCAGACTGATCGATAACTTTGTTATCGTATGCCTTGAGCCGGATTCTGATTCTTTGTTTAGGTGCGTTTTCGTTTTCTTGGGCCATTTAGTTTTTTACTTGGTAATCTTAGTCACAACTCCCGAACCTACGGTTCTACCGCCTTCACGGATGGCAAATCTTAGGCCATCTTCCATAGCAATTGGTGCACCTAATTTAACATTCATGGCAATATTATCACCCGGCATAACCATTTCTACCTTATCAGGCAGGGTTACCTCACCGGTTACATCGGTGGTTCTGAAGTAGAACTGCGGCTTATAGCCTTTAAAGAACGGTGTATGCCGACCGCCTTCCTCTTTCTTTAGAATATAAACTTCAGCCCCGAACTCGGTATGCGGAGTGATAGTACCTGGCTTTGCCAGCACCTGACCGCGCTCAATATCTTCGCGTTCAACACCGCGCAGCAGAACTCCGACATTGTCACCTGCTTCACCTTGGTCAAGCAGTTTTTTAAACATTTCAACACCAGTTACTACGGTTTTAGCGGTTTTTTTGATACCGACGATTTCAACCTCTTCGTTAACCTTGACAATGCCTCGTTCTATCTTACCGGTAGCCACAGTGCCCCGGCCTTTGATTGAGAAAACGTCTTCGACTGGCATCAAAAATGGCTTGTCGGTCTCGCGGACTGGGTCCGGGATGTAACTGTCCATAGTATCTAATAGTTCTTGAATTGATTTTTCGGCCTCGGCGTCACCTTCCAGAGCTTTTAGCGCAGATCCCTTGATAATTGGAGTTTTATCTCCGTCATAGCCGTATTTGGTTAATAGCTCGCGAATTTCAACCTCGACTAATTCCGCCAGTTCTGGATCAGCCATATCCACTTTGTTCATAAATACTATGACTAGTTTTACACCAACTTGAGAGGCTAGTAAAATATGCTCCCTGGTCTGAGGCATTGGGCCATCAGCTGCCGAGACTACCAAAATAGCCGCATCCATCTGTGCAGCACCAGTAATCATATTTTTGACATAGTCAGCGTGACCCGGACAGTCAACATGGGCATAATGACGCTTGTCAGTTTCGTATTCCTGGTGGGATGTAGCAATAGTAATGCCACGCTCTTTTTCTTCAGGGGCATTATCAATATCTTCGTATTTGCGAGCCTTAGCCAATCCCTTCTTAGCCAGATAAGCAGTGATAGCTGCAGTTAAAGTGGTTTTACCGTGGTCGACATGACCAATAGTGCCAACATTGATGTGAGTTTTGTCTCTATTGAATTTTTCTGCCATTGATTATTCCTTATTAAATTAATTTTATTAAAGCTTTTTATCCTTAAGATCGGAACTAAAGTAATCTAAAACACAGCCCAATCTAGACTTAGACTAAATTATAGGTGTTAAGCCATTTCTTGTAAAGTATTTTAATCTTTAGTTTCTTTTGAGACTTGCTTTTTGCCAATGATTTCTTCGGCAACATTGCCGGGCACTTCTTCGTAATGATCGAATTCCATTGAATACGAAGCCCTGCCCTGGGTCATTGAACGAAGAGTTGTAGCATAACCAAACATTTCAGCCAGAGGTACCAGAGAATCAATTATCTTAGCGCCACTTTTCTCTTCCATCTTCTCTACTCGGCCGCGTTTAGAGTTCAGATCGCCAATCACATCTCCCATAAAATCTTCTGGGGTAATAACCTCAACTCGCATAATAGGTTCTAGAATAATAGGACTAGCTTTTTTGACACCTTCTTGCAGGGCCATCGAACCGGCGATCTTAAAAGCCAGCTCAGATGAATCAACATCGTGATATGATCCATCATAAAGCTTAACATTCAGATCTACTACCGGATAGCCAGCTAGTACACCATTACTCATAGCTTCCCGCACACCCTGCTCAACAGCTGGGATAAATTCTCGCGGTATTGAACCGCCAACAATAGCATTTTCGAATTTGAATTCACTGCCAGCCTCGGTAGGTGAGATTTCCAGCCAAACATGACCATATTGACCACGACCCCCAGATTGTCTAATATACTTACCCTCTACTTCCACAGTTTTTTTGACGGTTTCTTTGTAGGCAACCTGCGGGCGGCCAATATTAGCTTCGACCTTAAACTCGCGTTTCATTCGTTCAACTATTACCTCTAAATGCAACTCCCCCATACCGTCAATAATCGTCTGCCCGCTGTCTTCATCAGTATGAATCTTAAAGGTCGGATCTTCTTCGGCTAATCTAGATAAGCTTAAGCTCATTTTTTCTTGGTCAGCCTTGGTTTTTGGCTCAATAGCAATTGAGATAACTGGCTCTGGAAAGATAATCGATTCTAGGATAATCGGACTACTCGGATCACACAAGGTATTACCGGTAGCAGTATTTTTTAGCCCCACAGCAGCAGCAATCTCCCCAGCAAAAACTTCCGATACATCCTCACGATTATTAGCGTGCATTCTAAGAATTCGGCCGATTCGCTCTTTTTCACCAGTTGAACTGTTAAGCACATAAGAGCCAGATTTCAGGGTACCGCAGTAAACTCTAAAGAAAGCTAGTTTGCCGACAAATGGATCTGAGGCAATCTTAAATGCCAGCGCTCCAAATGGTGTACGATCACTAACTTTAATAACTTCCTCTTCACCAGTTTTCGGATTAATAGCCAAAGGAGGAGCAATATCTAGTGGACTGGGCAAAAAATCAATGATAATATCAAGCAGTTTCTCAACAATTACTCCTCTGCCATCACCCCCGGAAACAATGAAAAAGTCACCATTGAGCACCGATTTTCTAATTGCTGATTTAATTTCATCATCACTCAAGCTTTTGCCGTCAAGATATTTTTCTAATAGCACATCGTCGCTTTCTAGAGCTGCTTCAATCAGATGTTGACGGTATTTTTCTGCCTTTTCTTTCATATCTTCAGGAATTTCACCTTCAACCAGTTCTTTATCGGTATATTTTTCGTAGCTGTAAGCTTTCATGCTCACTAAATCGACGACACCACTAACTTTCTGTTCAAAACCAATCGGCAGATGGATTGGATAAGCAGATTTATTAAGTCTTTGGTGAATTGATTCTAAGCTTTTATAAAAATCACCGCCTGTTTGATTAATTTTGTTGATAAAACAAATTCTTGGCACACCATATTTGTCAGCCTGACGCCAAACTGTTTCACTCTGGGGTTCAACACCCATCTTACCGTCAAAGACAGTTACCGCACCATCAAGTACGCGTAAACTTCGCTCAACTTCCACGGTAAAGTCAATATGCCCTGGAGTATCGATAATATTAATTCGTTTTTCTTTCCAGAAACAAGTGGTAGCAGCACTGGTTATGGTAATTCCTCTTTCGCGCTCTTGCTCCATCCAATCCATGGTAGCTTCGCCTTCGTGAACCTCACCGATTTTATGTACTTTACCGGTTCGGTACAAAATACCTTCTGTTACCGTAGTTTTACCGGCGTCAATATGCGCGATAATACCAATATTTCTAGTGTTTTCTAGTGAATATTCTCTGGCCATACTACCACCTAAAACCTGGCAAAGTGAGCAAAGGCACGATTAGCTTCGGCCATTTGACGGGTATCATTTTTCTTTTTTACTGCATCGCCAGTATTATTATATGCATCAATCAGCTGCGTGGCTAAAATTTTTTCAAATGACTTACCACTTTTGTTTCGTGCAGCTTCCAGCAGCCAAGTATAAGCCAAATGAATCTTGCGATCACCCCTAACTTCAATTGGCACCTGATAAGTAGCGCCGCCAATTCGCTTGCTTTTTACTTCCAGCTGAGGAGAAATGTTTTTGATAGCAACTTCAAATGCTTCCATCGGCTCTTTTTTGGTTTTAATTGCCAGCCCATCTAGTGCACTATAAACTAGTTTCTCAGCTAGACGCTTCTTGCCGTTTTTCATTACTTTATTAATTAA
>JAUYJX010000055.1 GCA_030699245.1 bacterium
AGAAGCATCAATGGCGATCGCCGTATTGGCAGCCGCAGTTAATCTACCTTGAGCATCTACCGTAAAGGTCGGGGTATTGCTAGCCGAACCATATGAGCCAGCGCCAACCCCCGTAGTATTTAGTGCAAATGTCACATTGCCTGCGCCAATTAACCGCCCAGCGGTAGTTCCGGTTAAACTAATACCGGTGCCGCTTAATATATCACCGTTTCCAGAGGTAGTGATACAAGTTGGGCAAGAAATATCACCTAGAGAATTCAAAACAATTGGGCTGGCTGCAGAAACCGCCACTGTGCCATCAGCATTGGGTAAAGTTATTGTTCTAATGGCCGTCGGATCAGTAACTGCTAAATTTAGGACGTTGCCGTCATCAGTAGATCCTTGGAAGACTAAAGGTATCCCGCCAACAATCTGAGAATTAAAAGTAACGCGATCAAGGCTAGAATCTCCAATCGTTACCCCGTCATTGGCATTAAGTGAACCATTCAAGGTCAAATCGTTGAAAGTAACATTAGAAGTGATACCAATATCTTGAGGTGTACTCAATGTGATACTGCCAGCACCATTAGTGACAATTACTCGGTTGGCTGTACCGCCGATATTAGCTATCGAATAACCTGCACCGTTGCCAATTGGGATTTGACCATCAGCCGGAATAATTGAAGTACCCAATCCTCCGCGGCTAGGAGCCAGTGATCCTATCCAGCCTAAACTTAATATATTAGTTGATACTGATCCAGTAACATTAGTATCATTAACAACAGTATTAACCCCTTCGCCGCCTGCTAGACTAGCTAAATTGGGGAGGGTCTCCAGGCCTATAGCCATCGGCAAACTCTTAAGAAGTAATTGATCCCTTACGTCGGGACTTAATTGATTAAAACTTATCGAAGAATCAGCAATGTCTTCCGTACTAATCTTAACTTTGCCTTGCTGACCACTCTTACTCTCAATAATACTAAGTTTTCTTTGAGCACTTAATGCACTAATGAATAAATAGAGCATTCCTGCTAGTAAAGAAACCGAAACTATTTTAAAAATTGTAACCAATAAGGACCATCTCTTTATCCTTGCGGAATTTTTCGAATTTTCCACTAGCAATGCGCCAACAGCTCTGGAATTATCCGGAACTAGGTTGTTTACTGTCGTTTTATCTTTTGGCAAATTAAGCTTGGCAGGAATTTTTTTAGGCATTTTTCTCTGGTAATTTGTTCAAGATATCTGTAACTCGCTTAACAATATCATTAATTTTCCAGTCTGATTTAACAATATAATCAAATGCTCCAAGCTTAGCAGCTTCACTCGCCTTATCTACATCACTAAGGTTAGTTAATACCAAAACCCTTATTTCCTTGTTCTTAACATCGTTTCGAAGTTTTCGAAGCATCGTAATCCCATCCATCACCGGCATAAGAAGATCCAAGAGAATAATATCGGGATGAATCTTAAGAGCTGCTTCCAATCCCTCTTGCCCGTCTTTTGCACCAAAAACACTAAATCCTTTACGTTTAAACTTTTCCATCAATGCACTTAAAAGAGAAGCTTCATCTTCTATAATTAAAACCTTCTTATTTTCACTCATATTTTTCTTACGTTTGTCATTAATTCTTATGCTTTAATTCTAGCTATATCTGATTAAAATATCAACTAACTGGTCTAGTGATTTTACTTTCTTTATTTTTCATGCCTTGCATGGGGAAAAAGAACAAAGAAGGTGGTACCTTTATTTTCTGTTGATTTAAACCAAATTTGACCACCGTAAAGATCAATTATTGATTTAACAATATATAAACCCAAACCACTGCCTACAGTATTTAATTTTTCAGCATTTACGGCTCTAAAGAATTTAGTGAAAATATTTTTTTGTTGGTCTTTGGGTATTCCTATACCAGCATCTGAAACGCTAAATACTAGATTCTCTTTCCCGGTTGTATTCCTTATAAGCCCCCCCCCCCCCCACTTGCGCATGGACCAGCTTAACTTCAATCTTGGCATTGTCAGAACTATAGTGTATTGCATTGGTGATAAGGTTTTGGAACACTATTCGAGTTAGCTTCGGATCAGTATCAATTCTTGATAAATCGGGTTCAGAGACCTCTTTTACGCTAAGTTTTTTGGCAGTAATTAACGGCATCACCTCGGTAATCACTTCTTTCAGGAGAACTGTTAAGTTAACTGGTCTTAGATCGATAGCAATAGTACCCGCTTCTATATTAGATACATCTAATAATGAATTAACCAAGGTTACCATTCGTTGATTGCCGTTATGTATTTCGTCAAGGTATTGTTTTTGCTTGTTATTTAATTTTCCAGCATCAGCGTCTAGAAGCATTTCGATATGCCAGTTTATTGATGTTAGCGGCGTACGCAGTTGATGGGCTGCTAGAGACACAAATTCTGATTTTGTTTCATCAATTTTTTTCTCCTGAGTAATATCGCGAAAGCTTTCAACCGCTCCAATAATCTTTTCATTTAAAACAATCGGACTAATAATAAGTGAAACGGGGATTTTTGTTTTATCTTTTCGGGCAAAGTAAGTAGTAGTAGCAGTAGTAGTGGGCATTTTGCCGGAAAGCATCAGGGATAGGTTTTGCTTAGTAGAAGTTATTTGCTTGCCCTTTTCATCTTCTCGAGGCACTACCTTGGTCACCAGTTTGCCTAAAACCTCTCCACTCTCCCAGCCAAGTATATTTTCAAAGGCTTTGTTGGTATAGATAATCTTGCTTTTTGTATCGGTGACTATTAAGCCATCGCCAATAGAAGCTAGCATTGCCTCACTAATACTAAGCCATTTAGAAGCCATTTGAGCCTCAACTCTGGTTTGTTCTTCGAGCAATTTTTTTTGCAACTTTGTAGCACGCCTTGCAACAAATTGCCCAACTAAAATTCCCGTAAAAGCTATTACAATTCCTGCTAAAATAACAACAAATGATGTCACTTGTTGCATATTCTTAAATGGCACATCAGCACTTTTTTCGGTTTTGTTGAATCGTTTTTCATATATAAAATCTAACTTTATTCAATTATAACTTACTATTTTATTTATATTTATGCAATTAAATTGATACTTAAGTCATACGCACTGTTTCTAAAAAATTTATTAATAAATTACCACAAATAGCATAAATTTCAATTTAAGATACTTTCGAATACTTAATTTATTCAAACTAACGGTTATATTTTATTTAAAAAATTTTGTGAACAGAATAATGCTGTTACAAATATTATATCTGGTAAATTGTTTAAATATTCTATTTCACGCCCGGTAGCAAAATTAAGTTAAGTTTTTCTTTAGTATAAAATGGGAGATTATTTATTACTAAAAAATTGGTTAAAAAATTGTAACACTATCATTTTTCTTTTATACAAACTTCGTTCTGTAACAAAAGAAGCAACTTCGTGTCACATAAAAACTCCTTTCTAATTTTCAGGTGGTGTGCCATAAGATGACACTTCTGAAATAACAGTTCGCTGTATAGCGAAGGAATTCGTTTTTTAGAAAGGAATTTTTATGGTGGAGCATGTCGGATTCGAACCGACGACCTCCTGCTTGCAAAGCAGGCACTCTAACCAACTGAGCTAATGCCCCTCGTGAATTAACAAACATCCGCCAACCGGTGCATTAGTTTGTTAATTCGCTAAAAATTGCCGTCAAAATGGCTTGCCATGAATATGATGCTACTGTAATAACAGAATGTAATTCGTTTTACAGTAAAAAATGTTCATGGTGGGCTTGGCAGGACTCGAACCTGCGACCTCGTCATTATCAGTGACGCGCTCTAACCAGCTGAGCTACAAGCCCTCGTTAAACTTTAGCTTTTGATCACTTACAATTTTATCAATGAAATCTCTTCTCTTCCAGGATTTTATTTTCTTTTCAAGTTGTCTTGCCTCAATTAAGGTTTTGGCCTTATGCGTAAAAAACTAGTTGGAAATTATACATTCTTTTTGTCGAGTGGGTATGGCCACTTTGATGCTGCTTTAATCTCCTATTTATATCTGAGGTAGAGCCGACACAATACTGGCCTTTATCAGATTGCAGGATATACACAAAACCCAGCTAAATATTCTCCATTAATTGATAGGCAAACTCAGCTCCGACGATTCTGTCGGAGCCCCGATCTATTGCATCGGGGCTGAGCTACAAACCCGAAAATGTTAATGCATTTTCGCCTCGAGCCTTGCCGAGAGGCTCGTCGAAAAGAACCTACCTATTTTAACCTTAAACCATAGCTTTTTTCAAGCAAAAAACTTAAAATGTAAACATGAGTATGATAATTATCGGTATTATTTTCGTAGTTGTTGGCATAGCTGCAGTATACTTTTCCCAAAGCATTTATAATTTTACCGGGCCGATTGAATTTATTGAATCGCATTTGCCTGGAAATACCCAAAGTTTTATCAAACTCATGGGTATATTTATGATACTTATCGGAATCTTTATGATCACCGGGCTGTTTGGCTTTATCACCAAACCAATTTTTGATGCACTTAGCAATGCTTTTGGCGGTGTTAAATAAATAGACCATAAATTAAAAGTTCTCTCCCAAGCTCGGAGGATTTTTTATTTAACAAGTAAATAGTGCTAGTCAACTCGCTTTAGAGTAAAGGTTAAAAGTCTGCTTTCGTAAAAGCTGACCTCGACCTAGGACTTTTTAGCCATTGCTGGCTACAATTCTCCCTAGAAAGGAGGTGATCCATCCGCACCTTCCGATACGGATACCTTGTTACGACTTAACCCCAATTGCTGGTCTTACCTTAGGTCCGCCTAGGGCGGAACTTCGGGTACTTCCAACTTTCGTGATTTGACGGGCGGTGTGTACAAGACCCGATAACGTATTCACGGCGATGTGCTGACACGCCATTACTAGCAATTCCAGCTTCATGAGGGCGAGTTTCAGCCCTCAATCCGAACTAAGACCAGTTTTGATGGGATTAGCTCCACCTTGCGGCTTGGCAACCCATTGTACCGGCCATTGTAGCACGTGTGTAGCCCGAGGTGTAAGGGCCATGCGGACCTGACGTCATCCCCACCTTCCTCCCGGTTACCCGGGCGGTCTCCCGATAAATATTCAAATCAGGATAAGGGTTGCGCTCGTTGAGGGACTTAACCCAACATCTCACGACACGAGCTGACGGCGGCCATGCAACACCTGTCATCTGGCTCCTAAAAGGCACTCCACCGTTTCTGGCGGATTCCAGAGATGTCAAACCTCGGTAAGGTTCTTCGCGTAGCATCGAATTAAACCACATGCTCCACTGCTTGTGCGGGTCCCCGTCAATTCCTTTGAGTTTTAA
>JAUYJX010000052.1 GCA_030699245.1 bacterium
CCAAAAAACTACTGATAATTTATAATCTGGCATTGTTTGCGTTTTTAGTCGCCCTTTTTTATTTTGTCGGCAATTTAGCGCTGATGATGTTAGTTGCGGCTGCCGCCGATCTTATTTTTATTCGATCAGTGGTATTGACCAAAAAGCCTCTACTGATTTTGGCGCGCCTATTCCGACCATTGCTGATTTTAGGGCTGTTAGAATCCTACTTGCTACTATTTAACAAAGTTGGGCTGATTGCTTTTACCACAGTAAACTTGATATTTATTAGTTTACATACCTGGCTAATTTATCACGAGATTCAGTCAGAAAAAAATTCAATCACTGAAAATGTCTTGAGTTTGGGGCTGATTTTTTTGATTGCTAATTTGGCAGCAATCGGAGTGGGGCAGTTAAATTGGCCGGTAGAAATAGTCTTAGCAATAGCCTGGATACTTAATTTCTTAATTGTCAGTATTTGGGCACAAAAATTGACCGCTAGATCAGAAATTTTTGCCACAGTTTGGGCGCTTTTAATAGTAGAAATTATATGGATTTTATCTAACTGGCTGGTGTTTTATCAGCCAGTTAATAGGCTCTTTATATCACAAATTTCTCTAATTATTACCGCCCTGGGATACAGTCTGGGCGGTATTTTAATCCATCAAAAAAACAAAACACTCTCGCGCTCTGTGGCGGCTGAATATTTATCAGTTTCCGGTCTAGTTTTTATTGTGTTGATGATATTAACTCGGTGGACAATTAGTTTATAAGATGAAAACTCAAGATATTAAACAAATTAGCTTCCCAAAAAAATTAGTCTTTGTTTTTATTGTTGCCTTTGCCGGCGGACTGCTTGGTGCACTAATTTTACTAGTTGTAACAGGAAGGCTGCCCCTAACACGTGAAGCAAAAATTGATCAGATCAAAAAAATCAGTGTCTCGGAAAACTCAGCGATTATTGATTTGGTTAAAAAGGTTTCGCCTTCAGTTGTCAGTATTACCTCCAATGCCAGTAAGGTAAATGTTCTAGGCCAAACGTCAGAAACACAGATTGGCGCAGGTACCGGTATGATCGTCGGCGAAAACGGATTAATTCTGACTAACAAACATGTGGTTGAGGGTGGGGGAGACAGTTTTACGGTGATTACTTCTGATGGAAAAGAATACAGCGCCAAAGTATTGGCCAAGGACCCTTCGGCTGACATTGCCTTTTTAAAAATCGAAGCAAACAGTCTTAAACCAGTTGAATTAGGTGACAGCTCTACCGTGCAAGTAGGCCAGAGAGTAGTGGCTATTGGCAATGCACTAGGGCAATTTCAAAACACCGTAACTACCGGTATCATCTCCGGTATCAAGCGCCCGATTATTGCTTCAGGCGGTAATACAAATGAATCGCTAAGTAATCTTTTCCAGACGGATGCGGCGATCAATCCCGGCAATTCCGGCGGACCGCTAACTAATATTGACGGCCAGGTGATTGGTATTAATACAGCAGTCGCCGGTGAAGGCACCCAGAATATCGGCTTTGCCATACCTATCAATGAAGCCAAAAACGACATCGCAAGCGTTGAAGCTACTGGTAAAATTACCAAACCGTATCTTGGTGTACACTACATTCCGCTAACCAAAGAAATTGCCACCAAAAACAAATTGCCTGTTAATGAAGGAGCTTATCTAGTCGGCAGTAATAACTCTCCCGCAATACTGCCCGGTAGCCCAGCAGACAAAGCCGGGCTAGCTGATGGCGATATTATTATCAAAATCGATGGGGTTAAAATTGATAAGACCAATAGTTTAGCTAGCGCGATCGGCGGCTTTAAGATCAATGATAAAGTAAAAATCATCTATATCCGTGGTGGCAAAGAACGTACGACAGAAGCTAAACTGACAGAAAAACCAGAAGACTAGTGTTTAAAAGCTAAATGCAAGTAGTCTTTCCTAATTAATTTAAGTTTGTTCTCTTTGGCGAGATCAGCTATCTCGGTTTTTTGGAAGTTATCACATTCGATCAGCAAATAGCCACCTTTGCTCAAATACTTTGGTGTTTCAGCAAAAAATCTGCTATATATATCAAGGCCATTACTTTCACCACCGAATAGCGCAACCTTTGGTTCTGTTTTAGCTTCCGGACTGATTTTATTTTTCATATTATTTGGCACATAGGGCAAGTTGGCGATAATTAAATCAAATTTAGAGTTGATTTTATTAAACAGATCAGAAGTAGTAAATTGAATTTTATCTTTACCTAAAATATTATCTGCGTTTTTACGCGCAAGATTAATTGCTTTAACAGAAATATCAGTAGCAGTAATCGCAAGATCGGCCCTATTCTTTTTTATGGCAATTGCAATTGCCCCACTGCCAGTGCCGATATCCAGTACTTTGGCGTTTTTTGGCGTTAACTTAATCGACCACTCGACTAATGTTTCCGTTTCGTTTCTAGGAATTAGCACACTATCGTTAGTAAAAAAATCCAGTCCATAAAATTCTTTTGTTTTTAAGATGTAAGCGATAGGCACTCTGCTTAAGCGCTTTTTAGCTAAATCGTTAATTAATTTTAACTGAGCAGAGTTTAACCGATAATCGCTATTTGCGATCAGCCAGCTTTTATCTTTGTTTAACACAAAACCAGCTAAAATCTGAACGTCAAGCACTGGCGAAGTGATTCCGGCCTTCCTAAACTGAGCGGCAGTTTGACGGATTAAATCTTTAAGCTGCATTAGCTAATTTAGCTTCAATATCAGCTTTTTTTAACGCTTCAACTAGTTTATCGATCTCGCCGTCCATCAAGCCAGCCAGATTGCCAGTAGAAAAATTAATGCGGTGATCGGTAACACGGTCTTGCGGGAAATTATAAGTGCGTATTTTCTCACTTCGATCACCGGTGCCGATTTGGGCCATACGCTTAGATTTTAGTTGTTTAGTTTCCTCTTCTTTTTTTTTAGCTAGCAGGCGAGAGCGCAAAATACTTATCGCTTTGGTCTTGTTTTTTAGCTGGGATTTTTCATCCTGGCAAGTGACCACAATACCCGTCGGCAGGTGAGTAACCCTAACTGCGCTATCGGTGGTATTGACACTTTGCCCGCCGTGGCCGGAAGATTTAAAAACATCGATCCTAAGGTTACTGGGGCTAATTTCAAGCTCCGACTCTTCGGCCTCTGGCAGCACGGCAACCGTTACGGTGGAGGTATGAACTCGTCCAGATGACTCGGTTTCCGGTACTCGCTGCACTCTATGTACGCCCGATTCGTATTTGATGGCATGATAAGCACCTTCACCCCTAACTTCAAAAATGGCTTCTTTGTATCCGCCGACATCGCTAGGGCTAGAAGACATTAAACTAATTTTGAAACCTTTTCGCTCCAAATAGCGCAAATACATGCGTGCCAGCTCTGTGGCAAACAGACTGGATTCGTCGCCACCGGCACCAGCTCTAATTTCGAGAATTGCGTTCTTTTGGTCACTAGGATCAGTTGAGACCATATTAAGCCTAACTTCACTTTGTAGATCTTTTAGTTTTGCTTCCAGTCTAATAACTTCCTCGCGGGCAAATTCTGCCATCTCTGCGTCACCGACTAGTTCTTTAGCTTCTAACAGTTCCTGTTTGGTTTTTTTAATTTGCTCAAATTGCTCGATCTTGCTAGTCAAATCCTTTTGCTCGGTTTTAAGAGTCTTAAACCCTGTTGAAGCGTAAACATTTGGATCAGCTAATTTGCTATTAACTTCATCAAGCCTGGTCTTTAGTTGTGGTAATTTATTTTCTTCCATCGTTATAATTATCTCATAAATAACCAAAACCAGCCCACGGGCGTAGACTGGTTTTGACTTAAGTTACTTGTCTTTGGCAGAAGCTTTGTTTTGCTTTAGATCGGTGGTATTTTTGGATAAATTATCAAAGTTGCTTTTGTCCACTTTAGTCTGAATCTTCTTAGGCGGTTGATTTTCAGTTTTTGTACGCAAATTCTTGGCAGCAGCAGACTGAGCGCGGAATCGATCAACTCGACCAGCTGTATCGACCAGCTTTTGCTTGCCGGTATAAAAGGGATGGCAATTAGAGCAGATCTCGACATTCATTTCAGGAACGGTCGAGTAAGTTTCAAAAGTCGTTGCGCAGGAGCTGCAAGTGACTTTGGTTTTCATAAATTTAGGATGAATTTTAGCTTTCATAACCCGATTAGCTTAACATTTTTAGTCTCTTTGGTCAATCTCAATAAAAAATGAAGAAAGCTTCCGCCAAACGATATATAGTCGCCGACGAAAACTTCCTTCACTCGTAATTATATATAAACCAAAACAAAAATCCAATTTTTAATTAACTATTCTGAAATATTTATAAGTTTAATTGAGTATTATTATTGAACGGTAATAATACAAATAAGGAGTAAGTTATGAGTACATTAAGCAAAATATTTTCGCAAAATAAAAAGGTTGCGATCGCCACTGTGGTAGTAACTATGGCGCTAGTTACCGGTGGTGTAGCGCTAGCTTGTAAGAATTATTTTGACGATCAAGCAAAGATTAAGGCTGAGAAACTTGCCCGTCAGGAACAGCAAAAGAAAGACACAAAAGAGTCAGTTAAGAAAGCTAATACCCAGGCAAATCCAGAAGTTAAACCGGAAAACCCTGCTCCAGTTGCTGATACTACAACTAAGCCGGTCGCTACAACAAACACAACTTCCAATACCTCTACCAAATACAGCGCACCGGCACCGATAAAGAAAAAGACTGAACCAGTAAGTTCTACCGTTAGCGCCATATCCCTAAACGGCAGCGGGGTACTGGTTAACTGGCTGACAACCGGCACTGCCTACAAAGGTTTTAAGGTAGTCTGGTCAAAAAATTCTGGACCTACCTACCCAACTCGTAGTGGCGATAAATATCATTATCTCTCAAGCCCTAGTACTAGCAGTGACACAATTTACAGCTTTAACGGTCCAGGTACTTACTTTGTAAGAGTATGCGAGTATCTCGGAAACGGCTGCGGGGTATATTCAAATCAAATATCTGTCACCTTGCCATAAAACCAAGTAGGACACACTTAAAAAGACCCTTATCGTAAAGGGTCTTTTTAGATTACTTATTTTTCTAATGATGAGAGGCCTCGTATTCGTCAGCTTGCTTCTTTGTAGCGTGAATCGTACCCTCTGGGTGATTAGCAGGTGAGTAGATAGTGTATAGTTTGAGCTTACCATCGCCGGTATTTATCACGTTATGGTTAGTACCGGCCGGGATTACTACCGCGTCACCGTCACCACCTTTACTTTCTTCGCCGTTTAGGATAAATTTTACTTTGCCGCTCTCAATTCTGATAAACTGATCTACCTTGGGATGCACTTCCATGCCAATCTCCTCATCTGCATTTAAGCTCATCACCACTAGCTGACTATGTTTGCCAGTGAATAAGACCTTGCGAAAATTCTCATTTTCTTCGGTTAATTTTTCGATATTGCCACGAAATGGTTTCATAATTACCTCCTAGTTTATATTCCAATATTTTTTAGCGATCTAACTTCTACGATGCCTTTATAGTCAAAATGCGGACAAGTTTTGGCTATATCGGTTGCTTCATCCAAGTCTTGAGCTAGGATTATTGCATATCCACCAACATTAGAGTCCTTGTGCCAATCGTAATTGTGCATCTTATCTTTACTTGTCAGCACTTTTCCGTCCTCGCCAAAAGGCGAACCATCGATGAGCTTAACGCTTGTTACCAAACCAGTTGTCCAATCTGTCCACTCTTTCATATTCTTCTGCCTGTCTTTATCAGATACTTCACCGCCGATAAATAGCAGCATAAATTTTGCCATTTTTCCTCCTTAAATAACAGTTTAACTTATTATACCAGCTTATGTTAAGATAAATATGCTCTTGACAGATACCGACGTACGAAGGAGGGATGAACTTGAGTTGTGTCAACCACTGCGCGGTTAGCTGCAATATCGCCAGCCAACTTAGATCCCTGCATCTTGGCTGGATAAATATCTCTAACTTTTCATACGATGAGCTAAACCAAGTAGTCTGGGTCGATCCCAATGCAGAGATCTTGCCCGGAGAAGAAGCGGGGTAATACCTGTTGTCGCGCAATACACCTGACTATTTTGAGATCGAAGATGACGAGGGGTTGATCGTACAAGCAGTCATAGATAATGAATACAAGTTCCATAAACCCAAATCTCTTGGGGTAAACGGCTGAAGACTCTCAAAGTTTTCAGCCGAAAATATTGCTTAAATATAATGCTAAAAATTATCAAACAAAAGAGGCCCTAACTACTTGGTCGAGCAGGCGATTGGGCTGGATCAATCGGCATGGGCTGATCACAACTACTCTGATTTGGTAAAACATTAAAACGGTCTTGCAGCCAAGCAGTAACAGTTGGG
>JAUYJX010000054.1 GCA_030699245.1 bacterium
TCTATCTGGGCATTGGCACCATCAAGCGATTTTACCACCCCCTCACCGAATTGCGGATGAGCTACTTTATCGCCAACATTAAGATCTAATTGACTGAAATTTTGATCGTCAAAATCACTGTTAAAATTTTGTTTATATTCATAGATGTTTTTTTTCTCAATTAAATTAGGTGGTATGTCATTTAAAAAACGAGATGGAGGATTATACTGGGTGGTACCGTAAATCAGTCTGGTTGTCGTATTAATCAAAAACAGTCTTTTTTTAGCCCGCGTCATTCCCACATACATTAGCCGTCTTTCTTCCTCTAATTCTGCAGCATCTGTGACACTGCGTGAATGCGGGAAAATTCCTTCCTCCACCCCAGCAATAAAAACTGTATCAAATTCCAAACCCTTGGCACTATGCAAAGTCATTAATGTTACAGCATCAGTTTCATCCGAATGCATATCAATATCAGAAATCAGTGATACTCCACTCAAAAAATCTTTTAGATCTAAATTATCAAAAGTTTTAGCCACACTAATAAGTTCTTTTAGATTTTCTACCCTACCTTCTGCAACGATAGTCCCGTCATCGAGATAATCTAAATAGCCGGTTTTTTTCATCACTAGATTTACAAAATCGCTAACCTTCATCATCACAGATTTTTCACTTAAACCTTCAATCATTTCGTAAAATTCAGTAAAACTTTTTACTGCCCTAGGTGTCAAATTGCCAATTTGACTTGCGTTTTTGGCAGCTTCTAGAATCGAAATATCCGCACCCATCCAAAAATTTTTAAATTTTTCTAGTGAAACTTTGCCTAGCCCTCTGGGCGGTAAATTGATGATTCTAGCAAAGCTAACTTGATCGCTCGGTTGCGCTATAAACTTTAAGAAGGCCAGAATATCCTTAATCTCACGCCTCTCATAGAACCTTACGCCGCCAACTATTTGATAAGGGATTTGATATTTCAAAAACATATCCTCCAAGCTTCTCGATTGTGCATTAGTACGATACAGTACGGCAAAGTCTTTAAAGGTTAGATTCGGATCCTGGCTTATTTGGTCCTCAATCGTCTCGACAATAAACTGCCCTTCAAAAACCTCACTCCTAGCTTCAGTTAGCATGATTTTTTTACCAGGCTTTATATTAGTCCAGAGTTTTTTTTCAGAACGGTTTTGGTTTTTAGTAATTACGCTATGAGCGCCGTCAAGAATGTTCTGGGTTGAACGATAGTTTTGCTCAAGCTTGATCACCTTTGCATTTGGATAATCTTTTTCGAAATTTAAGATATTTTGATAATTGGCCCCTCTCCAGGAATAAATACTCTGCCAGTCATCACCTACCACACAGATATTCTTGTGCTCACTTGCTAACATATTCACCAATTTATACTGAGCATGATTAGTATCTTGATATTCGTCGATTAAAATATCTGTGAATTGACTGCGATACTTGGCTAAAATTTCCGGGTTTTCGCTAAATAATCTGACTGTTTGCATAATTAGATCATCAAAATCAAAAGCATTGGTTTTTTTAAGTTCTTTTTGGTAATTTTCATAAACTCTTGCCGCCAGTTCTTGGGTAGTACCGGAAGTCAAGTGAGCATAGCGATCAGCAGTAATTAACTCACTCTTGGCTGATGAAATCATTGATAAAAAGGTTTGCGGCTGATAAGATTTCTCGTCGATATTCAAACTTCTCATCACAGCTTTTACTAAACTCAGCTGGTCTGACTGATCATAAATTATAAAATCTTTTGCATATCCGATATAAGATGCCTCGCGGCGTAAAATTTTAACAGCGATTGAATGAAAAGTTCCTAAATATGGTAAAACGTAACTTTTTCCTAATAGATGAGATAGTCTGGTACGCATTTCTCCTGCCGCTTTATTGGTAAAGGTAACGGCTAAGATATTGCTTGGGCTGACTTTTTTACTAACTATCAGATAAGCTATGCGGTGAGTTAGGGTTTTGGTTTTGCCGCTGCCGGCACCTGCCAGCATTAATATAGGTCCCCTGCCAGCCATAACCGCTTGTTTTTGCGCTTGATTTAAATCTTTTAGTAATCTATCCACTAAGTTAATTTTAACTTAAGTTGACCAATTGTTTTAATAAAAATTTTAGACTTCTTATGCTAAAATTGTTTGTATGGACAATAAATACTACCCTTATGACCAAGGCGATCAAACCAATCAGAGCAACCAGCCGACCTACGCCCCAATGCCAGAAGAAGCTACGATGCCTCCGCCTCCTCCCCCAAAAAAAAGTAAATTAATACTTATTTTAATCATCGCTGGAATAGCTCTGGTTCTAGTCATAGGGCTAGTGATACTAGCCGCTGCTACTAGTAAAAAGCCGCAGCCCAAACAAACCCAGATTCAAGAAGACCCAAATGCTAAGGAAAAAATCAGTTCAGATAATATCTATATCGGGGATAAACAGGTTAATTTCAACTTCGAAGCGCCTAAAAAATGGCGTTCACAACCTGTTACCAATCTAAAAGTTGTTTATCCTTGGGAAAATGCTACACCAATTGTCGGTTTTGGTTTTTTGGCTTCCCCGCTCGGTCAAATAGTCGGCATTACTGCTGATAATGAAATGATTTTGCGAGATATTACGGAATGGCTAGATCTAAACCAAAGCACATCAAATAAGCTATTTACTATATCTAATAAAAAATCACAAATTGAGTTGCTAAAGACCTTTAAGAATGACAAATCCTTAACTGCAGATGAGATAAAGAATGTCATTAATTTCCAGACTTCTACTGGTAATCTGGAAATTGGCGGCCGGCAGAAGCCATTAGGTATTGCTTCAAACGACGGAAGGTTAAATGGCGTAATTTATATGACAATACTTGGTCCTAATTATTACGAGCCGCATATTTTAGTGATGATGAGCGGCAAGGTTAATGACAAGACCGTTTATTTATACAGTGATTTTGTGGTATATGATCAGCTATATAAGAAGCTTGGCACCAAAGAAGCTGCCAATAACAAAAACTGGGCAGCTGATACCAAAAAAGCAATTGAAGATTTCAGGGCCGGTAGTATTGCTGAAGATGCTTCAAAGATTTACGATGAAGCCCGCGAGGTTATTCAAACTATCAAGATCGAAGATGTTGCTGTAAAATAATTATTCTTTTGACTCTTTAATAGCCCTTAATGCTTCTAGTCTGCCGCCCCAACCGGTAACTTCACATTTTTTATTCTGCAGGTCTTTGTAGTGTTCCAGGAAATACTGGATTTCTTTGGATATATGCTGATTTAAATCTGCCAAATCTTTGACATGATCATATCTAGAATCTCTATTTGGTACACAAATAATCTTCTCGTCTTTTTTACTGTCATCAATCATATATATAATTCCAACCGGACGAGCTGGTACCACACAACCAGAAAACACACTGTAGTCATTAATTACAAAAGCATCCAGGTGATCGTTGTCTTCGCTTCTGGTGTCTGGAATAAAGCCGTAATCATAAGGATGTGCCATAGCAGTATGGTTCACGCGATCCAAAAAGATTGCACCGGTTTCTTCGTCAAACTCATATTTATTCTTACAGCCTGCTGGAATTTCAATAATTACATTAACCACATCTGGAGCTTTATCGCCGATTTTGACATTGTGAATTGACATATTACCTCTTATTTAGCTTATTACTATTTAATTCTAAACTTTTATTTGGCTAAATTAAACTGTTTAAAGCTGCAGAGTCAACAATACTAGCAAACATCTGATAATTTAGACTCGCCCCGCCGACAAGCAGACCATCGCAACCTTTTAACTTTAAATAGGCTTTGGCATTATCAGGTTCTACGCTGCCCCCGTAGAGAACTTTCACTTTTCCTCCGTCTTTGCCATACAGATCGCCGCAAACTTCACGGATTTTAGCAATCATTTTCACAACTTCTTCTGGATCTGCAAAATTTCCTGTGCCAATTGCCCAAATAGGCTCATAAGCGATAATCAGTTTTGCCACTTCTGATGAAGTTAATAGCATTAGGTCCTCTGTTAACTGATCAATGATTATTTTTTTGGCATGCCCTTCGGTATGATCTATGGCATTCTCACCCACGCATAATACCGGTGTGATTGAGTGGCGAAAAGCCGCTTGCAGTTTTTTTGCCACCACATTATCAGTTTCTCCAAAATAAATTCGGCGCTCTGAATGACCAACTATTACATAGGCTGTCATATCTTTGACCATCGGTGCTGAAATCTCGCCGGTATATGCACCCTCATCTTTGAAGTAAATATTTTGAACACCAAATTTGAACTTTTTAGGGTTTCTAAGTGTTTCTAGTTGTTTTTTTAAGGTAAAAAGCGCACTGATTGGTGGAAATAATATAATTTCTACGTTTTCATTCTCTTTAATTTTCTGGTCCAAACGATTAAGCAGGAGCAAGGCTTGCGCCACCGTCAAATGCATCTTCCAATTAGCTAAAATATACTTCATCTGCCGCCCAAGGTTAAAGCTTTTATGCTTGAATTATAGTAGAATTTATCCAAAACCACTAGCGTTATGGTTATCCGAATAATACTTATATCCCGCGACTATCGAACAACAGAAAGATTAGCAGCAGCTTTAACAGAAGAAAACAAGATGCCTGCCTGCCGGTAGGTAGGTCTGAATCCCGACCTTGTCGGGAAAGTTTCGTAGTTTTCATTATGTTTAGATACTGCTAATCACTTATAGTTGTGAGCTCTTGTCGCAGTTTTGCTCCACTTTTTAAAAAGTGGAAAAGAAAAATATTATCTCTTGTTACTTTTCAAAAAGTAACACAAAACTTCCGACCGGGACACAATCGCTGACTAGCGACAAGGCCAGGCCTTAGCTACGGTTTCAAGGCCTGGCCTTGGGGAAATTAATCTTTCCGTTGCTCGCCTGCCTGCTCTTCGAGCCTGTCTGCCGACAGGCAGGTCTGAGCGTCGAGGACTTCAGTCCTCAGAGTCGAACGACCGACAGGCAGGATTGTCGCGGGGAAATTAACACAAAAAGCTATTTAACTTCCAGTAGCCGTACCGTATCAGTTCCACCGGCAACTCCTGAATTGCGTCCAAAAGCAGTGACTAACATATCACCTTTTTTGACATTACCGCGACTTTTTAACTTGTTGATCACAGCCCTAGATGCTTTTTCCGTTCTAGTGATCAGAAAGGGCTTACTGCCCCAGACTATTGATAACTGATTGCAGACTTTTTTGTCTGGCGAAACTATCATTATTGGTTGAGTGGGTCTAAGCGAAGCAATGCTTAGTGCTGTACTGCCTGTCATGCTCTCAGCAATTATCATCTTGGCTTTCAGCTGTTCGGCCAGAGTGATCGCCGCCATTGAGATAGCTGTCTGCGTACTCTCGTCAGCACTGATCATCACCTGGTTCTTGGCCTTTATCAGATAGCCCTCGGTCTTCTTGATTACTCTCTTCATCAAAGAAACTGTTTCTATAGGATATTTGCCGACAGCTGTTTCTCCGGATAGCATGACTGCATCAACCCCATCGGTCACTGCACTGGCCACATCTGATACTTCCGCTCTGGTTGGCTGCAGATTTTCAATCATGCTCTCTAGCATTTGAGTAGCGATAATTACCGGCTTTTTGTATTTCCTGCACAAATCAATAATTTCTTTTTGCAGTACCGGCACATCTTCAGCTGAAGTCTCGATCGCCAGGTCGCCTCTGGCCACCATCACGCCATCGCTAACTTGGGTTATCTCTTCCAGATTGCGTGTGGCAATATCGGTTTCTATCTTGGCAATCACGCGGATTTTGCTTTTTTTATTAGCTAAAATTTTTTTCAGCCTCTTTATATCGTTAGCGGTCTGTACGAATGAAAGCGCTATATAATCCACATTATTTTTGACATTAAAACTAATATCAGCTAAATCCTTACTTGTTAGCGTGGGGCTCTTAAAATCAGTATCAGGCAGGTTTATACCGCAATTTGACCCTACTACGCCTCCATTTTGAGCCCTGACAGTGATCAAACCATCCATTGTGCTGTTTATCACTGTTCTAATTTCACCGTCCTTGAGAAATAGCCTATTGCCTTTCTTGACGTCTTTAGCGATATCGTGCTGGATAGGAATGATGCCGTTTAAGTTATAATCTGCACCATAGTGGAATTTGAGCATCTCCCCTGATTTAACTTCTATACCGCCAGTTGGCAACTCACCGACTCTAATTTTTGGTCCTTGCAGATCAGCAATTACTGCTACACTGCGATCAAGTGATTTAGCAGAGCTGCGAGCAAATTTAATAATGTTTTTATATTCAGTGTAGTTGCCATGCGAAAAATTAATTCTCACACCATTCACACCATTAGCCAATAATGATTGAATTTTTTTGGCACTATCTGACGTAGGGCCAATGGTAGCGATGATTTTGGTTCTTTTAAATTTCTTGGGATCCATACATAAGTATTTTAGCGGAGAAGCTTTCTCTTTCAAAGGCCGGGCCTTAATTTCTACTGCGACAATCGAGCAACAGAAAGATTAGTAATTGATAAACAGAAGAAAACAAGATGTCTGATCCGCCAGCTGGCGGAGAGTTTCGCAGTTTTTATTATGTTTAGCTAATTATTAATCGCTTCTTGTTTGTGAGTTCCTTGTCGCGATTTTGCTCTACTTTTTTAAAAAGTAGAAGAGAAAGATATTCTTTGTTACTTTTCAAAAAGTAACACAAAACTTCCGACCAGGACACAATCAAGAAACACTGTTTGTTTTATGGTCGGATCAGCTTGAAGCATACCTAAAAACCCTTGACATCTTATACTACTTATGGTAGAATAGCTAGTTGACGGAGTTGAAAACCGTAGTTCTTTGAATCCGTCTTCGACGGGTTCACCGGTACAAAAGGAGAAAAAATGCCGGATGACACGACTGAGCGGCACTATCGAAACAAAGACGATAGCATCTACGTTTTTCGTCGTCTGATTGTCTTGGTGGTGGGAGTAGCGGTGATGGGTGTGATTTGGCTAGCAGTTTCAAGCTTATATCACATCATTCTGCCACCTCACTGCGATTCAGTAGTCGAGGTGCAAATTACTGCCGGAGACACTATCGATGGTAAAATCATCGATATGTTTCCACCCGAGACAAATCGCAATCGCGTGAAGGATGAGATAAGTTATCTCAACCAAGATCGTTACGGCGACAGAAGTCTTGGCGATGTCCGTCCAGGGAACAAATTCAAGTTCCCCAACCCGAAGGTTTGCAGCTATTCGTAGCTGTATCCTCGGGTTTCCTTAAGGCCCCTGCTTGACAGCGATGTCATGTGGGGGCTACGACTTTGTATAATCAAATAGGCCCAAACTGGTGACCCCAGGGGGAGTCGAACCCCCGTTGCCAGGATGAAAACCTGGTGTCCTAACCGCTAGACGATGGGGCCATGGAGTTTAGGCTTATTTTAACCTGAAAATCATAACATTTTTGCTTATTTTTAGCAATCATTACTAACCAGGCAGCAGTCATAAATATGTCAAAAAAACTTCTTATTTTCAAGGAGTCTTTTTTGTTTTGATATATAATTTATACATGAAAATTAGAAAAGCTACAGAAAAAGACTATGGAGTGTTTGCCGAATTAACAGAAAAAAATCATTCTTATATTGTCGGGGTAGATAAGTGGAAGATGATGAAGGTAGGTACGGGATACAAAAAGTTAGCAGCTCAAAATTATATCGAGGACGTCAAGATGCATGATGGTGTCATCCTAGTTGCTGAAACAAAAAATAAAATAATTGGATGCGCAGTAGCAACATTGTCTGTATCTAGTGAATTAATCAAAACAAAGTATAAAAAAGAATATCTCAAAACAGGTTTTATTAAAAATGTATTTGTGGAAGAAACGTTTCGCGGCCAAGGCATAGGTTCTAAAATTGTAGGAGAGTTAGAAAAATATCTAAAAGAAAAAGGCTGTCCAACTGTTCATTTAGAAGTTTTTGCCCCGAATACTAATGCTTTAAAGATTTATAATAATATTGGTTATCAAGACCATTCAAGGATATTAATCAAAATCTTGTAATGGCTGCAGCGCATGGTGGTCACCAAAAGAGACTCTTTAAACTTAGAGGGTCTTTTTTGTTTTTAGGTTATAATTCTAATATGAACAAAACAATCTTAGAGCTCTCGGGTGCAGTTAATTTGGTAAGTTCTGTAGCTATAGAAAAAAATGGCAAGTATCTAATGATCAAGGAAGCAAAAAAGCATGTTTTGGGATTATGGAATTTTCCCTCCGGTAAGGTGCATTTGGGCGAAACTCTACTTGACGCCGCCAAACGCGAGGTATTAGAAGAAACTGGATGTCAGGTAGAAATAACTGATTTAATTAGTATTTACCATTACCCCTGGCCAGACAAAGAAGGTATCACTCTGCGTTTCAACTTTTGGGCTAAATTAGTTAAAAAAGTTACAGAAAAATTAGAAGCAGATATTTTATCAGCCGAATGGAAAACCGCAAATCAGTTACTTCGGTTAATCAAGGATAAAAATACCAGATCACTTGGTACTGATAGAATGATAAGGGAGGTATTAAGCGGTAAAAGAACCAGCCTAGATCATCTATTTACCAGCTCTAAGCCGTTTTAAACTAAAACTTGCTATAATTCTAAGAAATGATTATCAAAAACTTCCAAAAATTAGCTCGCTCACCGCTTCGCCGTGACGCTTTAGAAATCGTCGAAGCCGGCTATGAAGCCATAGACATGAAAAACCTTTTCGCCAGAAGTTTAAGATTGAATGGTAATATCATAGAAATCGAAGGCCATAAATATAATTTAGACGATTATCACCATATTTATGTTGTTGGACTGGGCAAAGCCAGTTCTCTAGCCGCAAAACAGATTGAAGACAAACTGGGTAGTAAAATCACTAATGGTTTTGTGATTGATGTTGCTAAACATCGAATGAAACATATCAAATCACTCAAAGGCACACATCCCCTGCCCTCACCAAAAAATATCAAAGCTACTGAGAAAATTATCAGTTTACTTCAAAAAACGACCAAGGATGACTTGGTGATCTCAATTATCTGTGGTGGCGGCTCCGCATTACTTTGCAAGCCGGATAAATTGACTTGCTTAGAGATGCAGTTCATCTCTTCGGTACTTCTCAAAGCCGGTGCGACTATTACTGAAATCAACACCATCAGAAAACATGTCTCGCTGATCCACGGTGGTTATATGGCAAAATATGCTTACCCTTCAACTGTAGTGTCGTTGATTATCTCTGATGTGCCTGGCGATGATATCAGTATGGTGGCTTCAGGTCCAACGGTACTTGATATGACTACCAAGGAAGACGCTGAACTTCTAATTAAAAAATATGAGTTGCCGCCAATTGATACAAACGAAACGCCCAAAGACAAAAAATATTTTGCTTTAGTCAACAATATTCTTGTCACTTCCGGCTCAAGGGTGGTAGCTGCCATGGGCCAAAAAGCTAATCAGCTAGGCTATGGCAGCGCAATTTATAGCCGCAAACTATCTGGCATGGCCAAGCAAGTCGGCCCGGCGATGGCCAAAGCTGTCAGATCCGGGCAGGCTCTACTGGCTTGCGGCGAGACTCAGGTAATAGTCACAAAATCTGGTAAAGGCGGACGTAACCAGGATGTGGTCTTATCAGCTGTTCCTCATTTAGCTGGCAATTCGGTGATTATTTCCGCTGCATCTGACGGCAAAGACAATGTTAATGTGGCTGGCGGTATCGCCGATAGCATTCGAACAGTAAAATTTTTAAAGCATAAAAAGATTGACCCGCTTGCTGCTGTGAATGATAATAAAAGCTATAGAGTTTTAAAAAAGCTCAAGGATCACTTATTTATTAAAAAAACCACAGCTAATATCTCAGATTTTATTTTGGTTTTAAGGGATAAAAATGACAATCAAAGAAATTAAAGCCTATCAGATTCTCGACTCTCGCGGGGAACCAACCCTAATGGTCGAGATGACTAGTGATACAGATAAAAAAGCCGACTTTTCTGTGCCGGTTGGCAAAAGTATCGGTGAAAATGAAGCCAAAGAGCGCCGCGATCAGGATGTTAGCTATGGTGGGGCTAGTGTAAATAATAATATCAATATCATCGAGAAGATTGTCGGGCCAAAATTTATCGGCTACCCCTTAAACCAGCAGGATGATTTTGACAGTTTACTTTCGGCCCTAGACGGTACTAAGGATAAAAGCAATCTGGGAGCTAATACAATCCTAGCGCTTAGTGGTGCTTATTTGAAACTGACCGCTGCGGAAAAAAATATTGATGTCTGGGATGAAATTACTCAAATTACCCTAACCAAACCGGCTTTCCCAAGGATTTTCGCCAATCTGATCAATGGCGGTAAACACGCCCCGGGGCTTTCTATCCAGGAAACGATGATTGTGCCCAAAGAAATCAGCCCAGCTGCTGCCATCTCACAGCTTTATGATTTTCGCATTGAACTCAAACGCCAGTTAAGTGAGCTTTATGGGCCCAGCGTTAATTTAGTCGGTGATGAAGGCGGTTTTGCACCACTGGGCGCTAATCATGAGGCAATACTAGAGATTTTTGATTCAATCAATAAAGCCATGGGCTCAAAATTTGATATTGCCCTAGATGTAGCTGCCAACAGTTTTTATGAAAATGGCCAGTATAATTTTGAGGATCAAATAATGAGTAATCGTCAGCTGCTGGATGTTTATTTGAACTGGGATAAGAAATTTAATCTGCTCTCTATCGAGGATCCATTCGCCGAAGGTGACTTACCTGGTTTGGAAGCCGGTGCGCGTTCAAACAAACGCTTTATGATTGTCGGTGATGATACTACGGTTACTTCTAGCGCAAAGATTGAAGATCTGGCGAAAAAAGGTCTAATCGGCGGTGTAATTATCAAGCCAAATCAGGTTGGTACAATGACCGAAATGTTCGATGCAATTAAAACTGCCAGAATGAGCAATCTCAAAATCATTGTTTCACACCGTAGTGGTGAAACTGATGACAGCTTCATTGCTGATCTAGCTTACGCTATTGGTGCATTTGGAATCAAAATCGGCGCTCCGGTGCGCGGTGAGCGAACTGCCAAATACAATAGACTAATTAAGATTGAGCGTGATTATGCTAGTAACTTGCCGACAGCTGCTGCAACTACTGCTAGTTCCTTACCGCCAATCCAACCTACTGCTCCCACTCCGGTTAGCCCAGCTCCTAACCCAGTCGCCATGACCGGCAGGATCAAACCGGCCTTTCCTCAATCTAACCCCGCTCCAACCAACCCAACTTCTACCCCGCCCCCTGCTCGTCCCGCAAATTTTTAATCCTATGAGTACTAAGCTTGTTTTTTACGATTTAACTCACGAAGATAAGCTAGCAATTAAAAAGTTTTTCGCTGATCAAAGTGGGATTGAACTAGTACTTATCGAGCAGTCTCTAAATGAAGAGAATATTAGTAATGCTAACAGCGCTGATATAATTTCAGTTTTTGTTTCTAGTGTCATTAATAAAAAAAGTTTAGCCGCAATGCCCAAACTCAAGATGATCGCTGCCCGATCCACTGGCTTTGATAATATTGATACCGTTGAAGCAAAAAAACGTGGTATTAAAATTTGTAATGTGCCGAGTTACGGCGAAAACACCGTCGCTGAATATGCCTTTTTGCTACTGCTATCTATTACCCGAAAACTTCATTCCACATTGCAAGCAATGCATGCTTCACAAATTGAGCACACCAAATTAACCGGTTTTGATTTGAAAAACAGAACTCTAGGGGTTATCGGCACAGGACGAATTGGTGCACACGTGATTAGAATTGCCAGAGGTTTTGAGATGGAAGTGATTGCTTATGATCCTTATCCAAATCAGCAGCTAGCCGAGCAACTAAGTTTTAAGTACTTAAGCCTAGATGAATTGATGAAAAAATCCGATATTATTACCCTGCATGCACCGTATACTAAGCAAAACCATCATATGATCAATGCCAAAAATCTTAAGTTAGCCAAAAAAGGCGCATTTTTAATCAACACTGCCAGAGGTGATCTGGTCGATACTAAAGCGTTGGTTGAAAAACTGGTTAGCGGACATTTGGGCGGAGTGGGACTAGATGTGATCGAAGGAGAAGATTTGCTTGATGTAGATGAAGAAATTAGTCTTCTTAAATCAAGCGGTAAAAAACGGCTAAATTTAGCATTAGAACTGTCAATCTTAGAAAAACTGCCCAATGTTATAATCACTCCGCATAATGCTTTTAATAGCATTGAGGCATTGGATCGCATCAGACTAACAACCCTTGAAAACATTAACGGCTTTTTAACCGGTTCTATCCAAAACCAAGTCAGCTGAATTGTATTTAGCTTAGTATATCCTATAAAATATAGTATTTAATGGATATCAAAAAAAATAAATCTAAAAAAGCTAGTCCCAAAAAACAAAATAAGCAAGGGAGCTGGCACTTTTTTGTTACACTTTTTTCTATTTTGTTAATTCTGCTTTTTAGCGGTTCTACACTGCTCTGGCAAATTATCAAAATGCAGGACAATACTGCCAGTTACCGTTTGTACAGCAGATATAATATCGTCAAAGAAAAAACTGCTCATCTGATAAATGAGCAAAATATCAAAGAGATACACATCGTAAGTGACAGCACGCTATATGATAATCTCAATAAAATTAAAACAGAGTTAAACTCGCGCAGTTATGGCGGAGCACAAGGTGATATAACAAACTTCAGAAATGATCTGGCTAATTACGAAAAGGAGTTCCAAACTAAGTACGAGATTGAGCAAAAGAACAAATCTGAAGCAGCAATTATTGCCAGTGAGAAAGAATATATAGCTTCTGGCAATGCAAAAGGTTTAAGCGACATACCAATACTTATCTATCATAAAACACCGCCTAACTTTCCACTCATCTTAGATTATCTCTCGTCTCACGGTTACCATACCATTACCATGGATAGCCTAAGCAAACATTTACGTTCAGGTGTCGGATTGCCAGCTAAACCGATAGTAATTACTTTTGATGACGGTTTTTCTGACCAGTTAAAAGCTTACGAGATATTAAAAGCACGCGGTATGTATGCTACTTTTTATGTGTTAGTTGGAGGAGAGCGAAGTAACTGGTGTATCGGCATCGAGAAACATAATATTAACTGTGGTGACAGTTATTTAAACTGGGATCAGGTTAAAACTTTGGATAAATCGGGGGTGATTGAGATCGGCGCGCATACCGTTGATCATTTGAGCTTGGCAGCTTATTCTCCGAGTATACAAAGTTTTGAAATTTTTGAATCCAAAAGAAAACTTGAAGAGCAGCTAGGACATCCAGTAACTACCTTTGCTTATCCTTATGGCTCTTTTAACGGCTTAATTATTGATCTAGTCCGTCAAGCTGGCTTTAGCACTGCTGTTACTACCGTAGGCGGTACCGGTCAATCGCTAGATACTATCTATACGCTAAAACGCATCCGCAACGCCTTCCTATTACCTTAAATTTTTTCACAAAAACCATTTATTTTCCCGACCATAAAGCAATCAGAAAACTTCTAACTGTTTGGTGACCCAAGCTTGAGGACTGTTCGACTCCGACGATACGTCGGAGGAGTTCCGCAGAGCTGGAAGCCAAACAGTTAGAGGTTATTATTGATTGTGTCCTGGTCGGAAGTTTTGTGTTACTTTTTGAAAAGTAACAAAGAATATTTTTTCTCTTCTACTTTTTAGAAAAGTAGAGCAAAATCGCGACAAGGGCTCATCCGCCAGTTGGCGGATTCGATTGTCGCTAGTTAAAATTAGGCTAATTTTTCTTTTATAATATTTGTCACCTCACCAGGAGTCAGATTGGCTTTTACCAGATAATCAGCATTCATTGACTTAGCTTTGTCCATGTCGGCTTTTCTAGTTGAATTGGTTAGAAAAACAAATTCAGTTTTAGTTAAGTCATATTTCTCACCCAGAAGCGATTCAATGACTTCAAAGCCGTTAAGCTCTGGCATATAAATGTCTATTAGTACTAATTTTGGCTGATTCTTTTTTATTAGCTCTACAGCTTCTTCGCCGCTGCTGGCAACAGCTACTCTATGTCCCGTAAGTCCTAGCTTAAAATCATACATTCGCGAGATATAAGGATCATCTTCGGCGATCACAATATCAGCAGCAGATTCACTGGCTTTTTCATTTTGCATCTGGGTATATAATTCGTCGTCACTCATAACACTAGCTTTTCAGCATCTCAATTCCCGGCAATTTTTTGCCGGCCAGTAGCTCCAAGCTGGCTCCTCCGCCGGTTGAAACAAAGCCGAATTTAGAATGCAGGTTATATTGATCCACAAAAGCCGCCGTATCGCCGCCGCCAATCACCGTTTCAGCTTCCGAAGCTATCATCACATGTGCCAGATCCAAACTAGCAGTGGCAAACTTGGCAATTTCAGCGTAACCCAAGGTGCCATTCCAAAAAATACTATGGCTTTTGTCAACAACTTTAGCTATTTGCTGCGAGCTTTTCGGACCCAAGTCCAAAGCTTTTTCACCCGGTTTAATTTCATCAAGTTCGGCCAAGTGAGTATCGACGTTTTGACTGATTTCTTTAGCAACCAGAAAATCGCTGGGGAGTATCACTTCCAGTCCGCCGCTTACCGCCTTTTGATAAATCTCTTTGGCTTGAGTTAAACAATCCTGCTCTACTACACTATCTGCCATATTATGACCCAGACTAGTTAAAAAAGTGTTGGCCATTGCCCCGCCAATTACTAAACTATCAACCTTATCTATCAAATTATCTAGAACATCAATTTTGGTTGAAACTTTTGCTCCGCCAATAACCGCGCTAAAGGGTTTGGGCGGATCTTCTAGCAACTTAGTTAAAGTTTGGTATTCTTCTTCTACCAATTTGCCTGCTGCGTGAGGCAGAAGTTGGGCAACACCGACAATTGAGGCGTGATTTCGATGAATAGCGGCAAAAGCGTCATCTACATAAATTTGGGCTAAATTAGCAAGTTGGCGAGCAAACTTAGGATCGTTAGCCTCTTCCCCAGCGTGAAAACGCAGATTTTCCAGAAGCAGTATCTCACCGCCGATTAGCTCATCGGTTTTTTTCTGTACCTTTTCCCCTATACAATCATCAATAAAATCAACTCTGCGATCTAAAATTTCCGATAAGATCCCGGCAATTGGCTTAAGGCTCAAACTCTCTACTGGCTTGCCTTCTGGTCTGCCCAGATGGCTAGCCAAAATAATTGCACAATCTTTATCCAGCAGATAGCGAATAGTTGGCTCTGCGGCTTGAATTCTTAATTCGTCAGTTACTTCGCCGTTGACTATCGGCACATTAAAATCAACCCGTAAGAAAACTTTCTTATTTGCTAGGTTTAGATTATCTAGGTTTATTAGTTTACCCATCTTATCTGCCTAAATTTAAAATTGTCACCATAGATGCTGCTAGCAGTGAAAAAATAATCACCGCAATTCGATAAAGCTTAGCATTCCTTTTAGCTGGTTTTTTTATCCTATGAATAATATGAAAGATTAAAGCCAGAATAAAATAGGAAATAAAAAAGGCTAGTAAAAATATTAAAGCTAAGATAAGTGAGTTCATAATTTAAGCTAATTATACTACCCACTTGCTACTTCTGTCATTCCAAATCTGCCCCTTTTACTCGGCCATAAAGCAATCAGAAAGCTTCAAATTGTTTAGTACTCCATGCTCGAGGACTGTTTGAGTGCTCCTGACAAGTCAGGAAGCGAGTTCCGCAAGAGCTGGAAGCTAAACAACTTGAAGTGCTTCTAGATTGTGTCCTGGTCGGAAGTTTTGTGTTACTTTTTGAAAAGTAACAAAGAATATTTTTTCTCTTCTACTTTTTAGAAAAGTAGAGCAAAATCGCGACAAGGAACTTACAAACAAGAAGCGATTAACAATTTCCAAAACATAATAAAAACTGCGAAACTTCCGCCAGCTGGCTGATCAAACATCTTGTTTTCTTCTGTTTATCAATTACTAATCTTTCTGTTGCTCGATTGTCGCATAGAAAAACTCAAGATTTAGCTTTTATAGGCAACTTAAAGCCGAAGGTTGAGCCCTTACCCTCTTCACTCTCAAAAATCACCTCTCCCCCCTGATCCTCAACTACCCGTTTGACCAAATAGAGCCCCAGCCCAGTACCGTCCGGTTTAGTCTTTTGAGCATTACTGGCTCGAAAGAACTTACCAAATAGTTTATTTTGCTGGGACTTTGGAATGCCAATACCGTTATCACTCACTTTATAAACAATTTCCTTGCCGTTGGAATCCAGGCTGACTGTCACTTCACCTTTTGGCGCATAAGAAATAGCGTTATCTATCAAATTCATTACCACTTGTTTGGTTTTATCCTCGTCTAGTTTAACAATTGGCACAGGTTTTTTAGGCGGTGTATAAATTAACTTTACACCATTTGATTGGGCTCTAAACTGCAGCTGGCTAATTTCATCAGCTATTAGTTTGTTTAAATCAAGC
>JAUYJX010000014.1 GCA_030699245.1 bacterium
CTTTAATGTCTTCTTTGTTCATATCTATGGGCTTCTTTTTTGGGAATCCAGTCACTTTCATTAGTGTTTTATTTGGCTGGGGTAACCCCACCTCGCTAAAGCTATGAGGGACAATTCACCCAATCATATCTTTCACTAAAGTCTCAAACTGGCTTGCCGGTCTGAAGCCTTGGCGAAAGATGGCTGGGGTGGCAGGATTTACGCCAGTCGGCGCATAAACTTCTCATCCTGCCTTCTCAATACTTTGGCTCCGCCAAGCCCAATGGTGAGCTTGTCGAATCCATGGCTGGGGTGGCAGGATTCGAACCTGCGATCACGGGACCAAAACCCGTTGCCTTACCACTTGGCTACACCCCATCGTCATTCCGACTTTACGTCGGAACTCCTCTCGATTCAATAAACAGCTTTCTATTGTTCGCAAGTTATAATATTCCAGGAGTTCACAATGAAACGCTTGGTTTATTAAATCGTAAAAAAATCTTGATTAGCAACTAAGACCATTTAACCTGATTATACTATCTGATAAAGCTAAAGTTTTCAAGGTGGTTTATAGCTTAATTATGATAGAATAAAACAAAGAGATTATTTTAACGGAACCAGAAAAATGAAGAAGAAATTAGTTTTTGACATCGAAACCATAGGGGCTGATTTTGATAAATTAGACCCTAAAAGTCAGGAAGATTTGACTCGCTACGCTAATTCGGCCGCAACCAGTAAAGCTGAATACGATAAGATGGCAAAGGAGGCAAAAGAAACCACTGCACTTTCTCCTCTAACGGGTGAAATTGTAGCGATCGGTGTTTATGATCCTGATCAGAATAAGGGCGCGGTTTATTACCGAGCGGATAAGGAAAAAACTGAAGATATAGAAGAAAAGGGGATTAAATATGTGTCTATGACCGAAGAAGAAATGCTGGTAAAGTTCTGGAGTCTGGCTGAAATCACCGATGAATTTGTTAGTTTTTACGGCCGTGGAATGGATGTACCTTTCATGATGATCAGATCAGCTATTCACCATATACGGCCAACCAAAGATTTGATGTCTAATCGCTATAATTATTCCTCTTCGAGAGGCGCAATTCATTATGATCTGTATGATTTACTTACTTTTTACGGAGCTTCACGCAAAAAGGGAAGCTTGCATCTGTGGTGTAAGGCCTTTGGTATCAAAAGCCCGAAATCAACTGAATTTGAAGGCAAAAAAGTTACCCAGTATTTTAAACAAGGCAAATATTTGGAAATTGCCAAATATAATGCGCTAGATCTGCGAGCAACGGCCGAACTATTTAGTTACTGGGAGAAATATTTAAAGTTTAGTTAGGAGAATAAATTGCTAAAAGTAGAGGACAAATCACCAGACTTAAAAATTATTACTACTTGGTCAAAAGTTAAATCTCTTAGGCATGTCAAAGAGATTAAGAAATTTTTGACTAGCCAAGAATGATCTGGCTTTGGTTAGTGATTTTTTTATTGCTTTGTTTTAGCCTGGTAGTTTTTATAGGTGCTCCGTATTTACCTTCATTTAACAAAGATTTCGATGAACTGATCAAAATTAGCGGATTATCATCTGGACAAAAACTAGTTGATCTGGGTAGTGGTGATGGACGTTTGCTGATTGCAGCAGTAAAAAGGGGGATTTACGCTGTAGGCTATGAAATAAATCCCATTTTGTGGGCGCTCTCAACCGTCAGACTACTTCCTTATAGAAAATTAGCCAAAGTAAAATTAAGAAATTTTTGGCAAGTCAATCTGTCAGATGCCGACGGGATTTTTGTCTTTCTAATTGATCATTTTATGCCTAGGTTAGAGCGCAAATTAAATAAAGAATTAAAGTCAAATAGCATTGTTATATCCTATATTTTTAAACTGCCGAATAAAAGACCATTTAAAGTTACTAAAAATAGTTTCATATATAAATTCTAATTTTTTTGCTAGGCTCACAATCTTTAGTTAAAATGAATGAAAGGAGATTATTATGAGTATAAAACCACTTAAATACAAAGAATTGGATGGTCTTTCGGCTAAACAGTTAGCTGAGCATCATGATGTACTCTATGCCGGTTATGTCAAAAAGTATAGCGAGATAGAAAAAAAATTAAAAAATGTTGATTTAACCCAAGCCAATGGCACATACAGCGATTTGCGTGAGTTAAACGTTGAGAAGACCTTTGCACTTAACGGCGTTAAATTGCACGAAGCTTATTTTAGTGGGATGGTTAATAAAGACTCAAACCCAGCCGGTAAGATTGCTGAATTGATTAAAAGAGACTTTAGCTCAATCGAAGACTGGCAAAATCAGTTTAAAGCCTTAGGACTAGCCGCCAGGGGATGGATTGTGCTAGCCTACGATCTAGACGACAAAAAGCTAAGCAACTATGTTTGCGATGCGCATAATCAGGGCGGTGTTTGGAACTGCGTGGCTTTGATTATCTTAGATGTCTATGAACATGCTTACTTTTTAGATTATGCAACAGGGCGCAAAGACTATATAGAAGCTTATATGCAAAATATTAATTGGAATGAAATAAATTCTAGGATAGAAAAATACAATTTAAGCTAAACAAAGCTATCTAAAAGCTTGTAAAAAATTCAAAGCATAACTATTATTAAGCTATGGATCCAAACCAAAACCCAATGCCAAATGTGCCAACAGCAGGTATGCAAGCTAAACGGCCTGTTGATCTACTAAAAAGAAATAAACTATTAAAAATTATCATAATTGTTCTATTAGTTTTAATACTTATTATGCTAGGCATTAGTATTTGGTTCGGTTATCGGGCTTTTATCAATCAGAAGGATTTAGACTCTAAGTATCAAGCAGGGGTTAGTGACGGACGCAGTATTCAAAAAAGTGAAGATAGGGCTTTGGCTAAAAAAGAAACCGAAAACCCCTACCGCACCTATAAGGCCCCTAATGCTTATGGCGGGTTTGAGGTTAGTTTTCCTAAAAACTGGAGTTTAACAATTGATTCTACTACCACTGATCCGATCATTGCTTACGCTCATCCTGACGATGTGGATATAAAGAGCGATAAATTTGCTCTGCGCTTCATATTGGAAAATGCCCAATTTGCAGTAACTAAAATCAAATTTGATAAGCAAACTAAAGAAGCAAAAAGAAATTTTACTGCCGCTGCTACCAAAGTTTCTGGGATTGATGCTGTCAGATATACCGGCATCCTGGAAAGCAAAACCAACGATCCTAAAGAAACTAAGAAAATAGGTACAGTGGTAATCGTGCCGGTGCGTGATAAAACTCTGATATTCCAAACTGACAGCAATGAGAATTATTTAAATTATTTTAACGAAATACTATCTAGGGTAAAAATCTTTCCCTAACTAGTCTTATCTTGGCGTTAATCTAGCTATTGGTTTATAGTATTTATTAAGTAAATACTTGTACTATGCTAGATGATTTTGCCTCAGTTTATATTAGTGAGCTTAAGAACCCGCTGAATACTATTCGCGGCTATTTAAGCATGATCTTAGAAGAAGATGTATCGAATCTAACAGCACAGCAAAAGCTATACTTGGAGAAATCTTTACTCGCAACTGAGAGAGCAATTAATTTAAGTGAAGATGTTTTAAGTATTAAATCAATTGATTCGGACAATTTTTTATTAAATATGCGACCAGTTAAATTTGAGCCAATACTGGATTGGATAAAAACTGATCTCAAAGATAAATTAAACGAAAAAAAGATAAAAATTACTATTAAACGAAAATATAAACTACCTTTGATACTAGCAGACAATTTACGTCTTTATCAGCTAATACTTAATCTGGCAGAGAGTGCAATTAAAATAGTAGATACAAATTCTTCTCTAGTTTTGAGTTTTCGCAGTAGAGCAGAACGGCTGATTATAAAAATTGCCTGTATGAAAACCATTAGCGATAAGAAGCAAATAAATAATCTTTATAAATCACTGAGAGCCAACCCAAATGCGAAAACTTTAAATTTAAATATTTATATTGCCCAAAAACTGGCTAAAGCAATGAACGGTAGAATAGGGCTTAAATGTTCAGATAATAATATGTTGAGAATTTATCTTGATTTACCAATATGCAAACAGCTAAGCCTGTCAATTAAATGAGTCTAAGAAAAAAAATTTTAATTATTGAAGACGATCAAATTTTGGCTGAGATGTATCAGCTAAAATTTATTAATAATGGTTACAGCGTTGATATCCTGCTTGATGGCAGTAAGGTTGGTAATTATTTGAAAACAAATAAACCAGATTTAATTGTTTTAGATATAATTTTGCCGGGACAAAATGGACTGATGATACTAAAGAAAATGCGTAAAAAATCTGATAGCCAGAATATTCCAGTAGTTATCTTAACCAATTTATCACAAACAGATATTGATATGAACGAGCATTTAGCGAAAGTGTTAGGGATAAGAGATTATCTGATCAAAGCAAAGTGGACACCCAGTAAAGTAGTTGAGCGGGTACAAAAAATTATCGGAGAAGCCTGATGCCAACTTATCACACCGACGGCTATGTAATTAAACGGCATAACTTAGCAGAAGCTGACAGGATCTTAACCCTAATTACTTATAGTTATGGCAAAATAAGTGCTGTTGCTAGAAGTGTCAGAAAAATAAAAAGTAAGTTAGCGGGAAATCTTGAACCATTTATTTATAGTGAAATTCATTTAGCTAAAGGTAAAAATTTGGATATAATTACTTCAGTAAAGCCAAAACATCTGTTCAAATTTAGTCAGGAAAATCTTAAACTGATAGCCACAGCTTATTTATTCATGGAAATGATTGATAAATTACTGCCTTCTCATCAGCCAAATGTAAAAATATTTGATTTATTAACAGAAGTTTTTTACGCACTTGAGAAAGGCTTCAATATGGGTTTGGTTAAACAATATTTTTATTTGAAAATGCTTAAATTTATTGGCCATCAGCCGGATCTGCAAATAAAAAAACAAAGCAAAGCCTATTACTTCTCACTAAAAGAGGGTAATTTAACTAACACACGTGATGACTTAAGCTTTGCAGTTGATAAAGATATTATCAAATTTTGGCGTTTGATATTAGTTATGGACTTTAACCAGATTGCTAAAATA
>JAUYJX010000019.1 GCA_030699245.1 bacterium
AATTTGTGCGTGGGCATTATCAATCGAATAATTATCTTATGCTATAATAAGCATAAGATTTATTTATTTAAAAATGAAAAACAAAAGTAATATTGAGGTTGATAGCATTAAGATCTCTAGCGATCTGACAGAAGATCCACCCCTTGAAGATAAGGGCAAAAAACCCAAAAAACACCTCACTAAAAAACAGAAAATAATAATTGTTATTTCAGTAGTACTAGCGCTGGCCATTGGTGCCAGTGTTTTTGCTTACTTTAAGTTTTTTTATAAAGTTAAAAAACGCGACCTAAATGTTAAAACCGTTAATGTTGAGCCATTAAAGCCGAAAACCCTGCCCTCACCGCTAACTGGAGTTGAAGTATCCCCAGATCTTGCCAAACGTCCAATAATATCTGTAGTAATTGAGAACTTATATCCTAATGCCCGGCCGCAGTCTAGCTTAACTAGCGCCGGTGTGGTTTATGAAGCCTTGGCCGAAGGCGGAATTACCAGATATCTGGCAGTTTACGGCGACCAGCAGCCAAAAGATATTGGCCCAGTTAGGAGTTTGAGAACTTATTTCGTGGACTATGGTATGGAATATAATGCACCGATAATGCATGCCGGAGGCAACTCTGATGCCTTAGATTTAGCGAATCAGCTGGGTATGAAGGATTTGAATTCTTTTTGGTTCGATGATTATTTTCGCCGTATTAATACCAAATTTGCCCCTCATAATCTTTATATTTATAGTGAAAATCTAGATAAATTACTCAAAGATAAAGGATTTAATAACCCCCCTGATTTTCCTGTCTGGCAAAGAAAAGACGACACCCCCTCCCCTAGTCCAAACGCTGCAAATATCAGTATTGACTTTTCTTACGCTGATTACCGCGCAAGTTATAAATATAATCCTGATTCTAATGATTATAGCCGGTTTTTGCGCAATGTGGCGGATGTGGATGCTAATACCGACTCGCAAATTAAGGCCAAGAATATAGCTGTAATTTATATACCGACTTCTTATGGTATTACCAAGGCTGGTGAATCAACGGTGATTATGAAAACTATTGGCAGCGGTAAGTTGCTGATGTTTATGGACGGTACGGTAATTGAAGGAACATGGCAGAAAGATGGTCACAGTGCACGCACTAAATTCTTTGACGCAAACGGCAGTGAGATTAAATTAAATAAAGGCCAAACTTGGGTAGAGGTTGTGCCTTTGGGCAAAGCTGTTACCTATAATTAGGTTTCATTAAATCAAAGCAAGCTTATGGCTTTTTTAATTCGCAAAACCGATTTATCAATACCTAGGGTTAAGATTGTCTCAAATAAGCCTGGTGCAGCCGTTTTGCCGGTAATCGCAATTCTAATCGGATAAAATAATTGTCCGTTTTTTATACCTAAATGACGAGCTAAATCTGATAGATCGTCCTGCAGATGATCATGATTTTGGGAAGATTTTTCAATTATTTTGGCGGCTTCAATTAGCCATTTTTTAACTTTGGAGCTATCGTCTTTTGCACTTAAAAGTTTAGTATCAATCTCCGGCTCCATAAAGAAAAAGTCCATTAGTATCGGAGCATCTGAAAATTTCTTTAATCTTTCTTGGTCCAAGCCAGCTACTTTTTCCAGGTACTTATCATCAGAAGTATTAAAACCAACCTCCATTAAATAGGGCTTAATAGTTCGGGCTAATTCTTTTACATCTAACATTCTAATGTACTCGCCATTCATCCAGTCTAGTTTAGTTTGATCAAAAACAGCCGGACTTTTTTGTACCTTAGATAACTTAAATTTTTTTTCTAGCTCAACTTTTGGGTATATCTCCTGGTCCGTGCCGTCATTCCAGCCCAAAAGCGCTAAAAAATTCACTAATGCACTAGGTAGATAGCCTTCTAGTTTATAATCCAAAACCGCAGTCGCACCATGGCGTTTTGATAATTTAGCCTTATCTGGACCTAGGATCACCGGCAAATGGGCAAAATCCGGTAGGTTGTAACCTAGGGCCCGATACAAGAGCACATGTTTAGCTGTTGAAGCAACGAATTCATCACCGCGAATAACATGAGTGACCTGCATCAGATGGTCGTCAATAACATTGGCAAAGTTATAAGTCGGAAAACCGTCAGCTTTTAAGATGATAAAATCATCAATTACTTGATTATTGGTTGTAAATTTCCCCTTGATTATATCCTTCCAAACAGTTTGGCCCGAGGGTATTTTAAAGCGAATCGGATAATTATCACCTTTGGGCTTAGTTTCCGGCTCAAAGATTTGGCGATAAACAAATGGTTTTTTTGCTTTGATGGCCTGGTTTCTTAAGTTATCAAGCTGTCCATTTGAGCTATGGCTGTAATAAGCCATTTTTTTTTCAACCAGTTTTCTAGCAATATCCTGATAGATTTTAACTCTCTCGGACTGGACGTATGGTCCGAATTTACCATTTTGTTTGGGTCCTTCATCGATTTCTATACCAATCCACTCCAAGCTTTCAATTATTTGCCCCATTGCCTCCGGCACTAGCCGATCTCTATCGGTATCTTCGATTCGTAAGATGAACTTGCCGTTGTGACTTTTGGCAAAAAGATAATTAAAAAGTGCGGTCCGAAGACTTCCAATATGCAAATGCCCTGTGGGACTAGGGGCAAAACGGACTCTTATTTGACCTTTCATATCAAAAGTTTAACCTTAAAAAAATATTATTGCTAGTTCAAAAGCTTTTCCGGCGGGATTTCCTCCCAAGCCTTATCAGCTAGTTTGTAGAAATATACTTTATTGCTTTTAATTTCATCATCATAAATATACTGGAAGGACGTGGCATTAGCACTCCGGCGATAAATGGTTTTTTTATCAATAATTGCCGGAGAAATTACTCGTTCAATTTTAAGTTTTACCCCATCACGCATAAAAATAATTTCGTCAATGTTTTTTTTCAGATCACTGCGATCTTCTAGGGGCATGGTAATAGTTTTTTTAGAGTCAATACCAAAACGAGTCTCGATTAAATCTACCAGTTCCTCCCAAGCCTTATCGCTCATAAACTAGTGGCAATCTTAATTATCTGATCTTGAATTAAGTTGCTTTTACCTTCTATTTTGTACCAACTGCCATGATTGATCCAGCTTGCTTGATTATCCTCGTATATATAAATAGTCAAACCCTGCGACTGCAAAGCAGTATAATCCTTTGTTTTGCCAGACAGATAATTTTCGGCTAAAGCCTGAGAATCCCAGTCTGTTCTTGCTTGGGTGATGATAATTTTCTGATTCTTGTTTATTGACGGCATCAGATCGTAACTGACCTTACCTGGCTCTGATCTAATATCGCCCGCCAATTTCCAACCGCTTGGCATATAGTCCGGCAAGCTAACATTGATGCCAGCCCTGGCTGAAGCGACTCTCAAGGCAATACTTGGATAATTTATCTGCCAGATATAAGCACCCAAGATTACCACTCCCACAGCCGTAAGAGCTAAGCTCTTGGCCCTCAAGCCAAAACCGCTTTTACTCTGGCTGGTAGTTTGCACTATTTGATCTAAGTCTCTTTTTTGAGTAAATCTAGGATCAGGCTCAACATCATCACCCGGTTTATAATGATGATCTTCAGTTATCATTATATCTTCGGTAGTTTTTATTGGCGTCTGGGCGGCAGCTTCTTTGGTAGGTCCTGTAGTTTCTTTAGCCTTTTCTTCTTTTAGCATCTGGTCTGAAGGCTGAATAACTTTCTTATGTTCAGTTTCTGCTGGAGTTACTTTTGGTGTAGGGATTATGCTGGGTCCCGGCTTGTTCATCTTTTCAAATTCTTCAATCTCTTCATCTGTTAACACACCAGCAGTTTTGGTTTTTAGAGTGCCGATCTCTGAGCCAATGTTTTCTTTTCGTGAGATATCGGACATTAACTTGGAACTAGGGGGGGTCATTATTTCTTTTTGAAACTCTTCTTTGGCTGGTGTTTTCTTTTGAACCTCACTGACCAGTTTAGCTTCTTTTTTTTGTTTTTGTTTAGTTATATCTTTGAGAGTTATTTTTGATGGGCCTTCGGAAACTGCTTTCTTAATAGGCTCACCCACCCTAGCTGCTTCTTCTTTGATCTGGGGTTTGAGTTGTTCTCTGCTAGCTTTTTGGGCAATTTCAGAAATATTTAGCTCACTGACTGGTTTTTCTTCGAGTTTTTTCTCGACAGGCCTACTGAATTCAGAAACTAAATCAGATATTTTAGCCCTAGTCTCTATTTGTTCTTTGTCTCCAATTTTTTCTTTTGGGCTAACTTGCTCTTTGGGCTGTTTGATTTCCTCTACTTCTTCTGGTTTTTTAATTTCTGCTGCAGCCTGGACTTTTTGAGTTTCCGGCTGTACTTTTTCCTTCACTTTCTCGACAACTTGATTCTCTCTTTCGGTTTCTTTTTTGAAAAATTCCGACAGATCTAAGGGCTTTATTTCTTCTTTTTTGATTGGTGTCTGGGATGGAGTGGGGGTAGGAATTACCGCAGTAGCTTGTTGCTGAGCTGGCATGAATTTACTAACTGCTTCACTTTGGGAAATTCCGGCAGCATTATCTAATCTTTTACTTTTATCTTTAATAACTATATTGGTTTGGGCCTGCGGTATTGCTGGTGACGTTTGGGCGGCAACAGACGGTTTTATTGGTTGAGGCGGCTGCGGAGGCGGAGTCTTAAACGGCTGAGGTGGCGGTTGAGTTGACTGCGAGGGCAGCGGAGAAGCTTTTAGCTGCGGCTGGGTGGGCGGCTTCTGGGGCTGCTCTTCTGGCTGAGGGGGCTCTATTGGTGAAGTTGGTTGAATGGGTTTTATAGGACGGTTGGCTGGAATTTGTGATTTATTAACCGATAAACCATCAAGTCTTGCCACTAGGGCACTTGGCGGTTGAGTAGGTTGGACCTCTGCAGCTGCGGCTTTTTTCATTTGTTCAGATTTATCAGGCACCCATAATGCGCCGCAACTGGCACAGTAAATCTTACCGCCTACTGTAACTCGGTCTTTAGTTTCGCAATTCGGACACTGTGTCATAAATTTGGTATTTATAATTTTATTATACATCAGCAAGCATTAGCGTAAAGGTGTTTTAGAATAATTTTTGGCCTGTTTGTAAACTAATAAGAAAAATTTAAATATTGTTATTTGCCGCAAAAATCTTTTCGGTTGTAAAAATAACCGCCACAGCCACTCTAGCCCTACTTTCTGTAAAGGTTGAGGTGCTCGAGCTAAATTGCCCCCTAACTGCCTATAATCAAATGTTCCTCCTTCGCCAATGGCAATCTTAGTATTTAATTTTTTAAGATTATTATAAATAAAAAATTCTTGGCGGGGAAAACCCATGGCCACAAATAAGATATCTAGATTGTTAGAGGCTATGTTCTTTACGATTTCGCTTTCTTGATCTTCATCAAAAAAACCATTCCAGGTTTGTGCTAAATTAAGTTTGGGAAAAATTTTCTTCAATCTAATCATTAGTTTCTGGGGCTCTTTACCGCCAATTATGCCAATTCGATAATTATTTTTCTGACAAAGTTCAAATAATGGAATGGTAAAGTTTGTTCCGGCCATTCGCTCAGGCAATACCTGTGATAGCCACTGTTGGTCGCTACTGATCCAGAAAAGAGATCTGATTAGATTTACTTTTTTCTTACCATAAATAAAACTGGCAGCCTTTTGCAGGGAAACGCCGTCAGCTAAACAAAGTTCGCTTTTCTTTAAAATTTTGGCGATTTTTTTGTCTCTACTTGCTTTAACTATAAATTCAACATATGGTTTAGTGATATAAATATTATTTCTTTTTTTGGATTGTAAGTTTTCAAAAATATAATTAATGGCTTGCCTGATCGTTAGAGCATCAACTTCAACGCCTAGGATATTATATTTAGGGAACTTAGTTTGTTTTGACATCAGTTTTTATTAGATTATCTTCTGCTTTCTTGATTGCTTTGGCAAAGATTCTTCTATCAAACTGCGCTGCCTGTTTGACCATATCCTCAGTTCTAAGATTAATCTTTTCGGCCTTTCTGATTGCTTGGTTTAAACAGTCTGGATTTCCTTGATCAAAAAATACGCCAGTTTTACCATCAATCATTGTCTCAGTTAATCCCCCTCCCCTCAAAGCAATAACCGGGGTAGCGCTAGCCATTGCTTCAACTGGCGTGATCCCGAAATCCTCAATACTGGGAAAAATAAAACCTTTGGCCTTTGATAGAAGAGCAACTTTGCTAGCTTCATTTGCAGGCCCATAAAAAACAATATTTTTTGCACCAAAAGCTAGTTTTTCTAAGCGCTGTTTGTCGGGTCCACCGCCAGCTATGATTAATCTCTTGGCGCTTATTTTAAAGGCTTTAATCGCTAGCTCGATATTTTTATATTTCGATAAGACCGATAAAATAAGATAATAATTATCCTTTTTATCGGTTGGTTTAAGGTTCGCTACATTAACAGGCGGATAAATAACTCTAGCACTTCGTCGGTAAAATTTATTAATCCTTTTTTTGACATAATTACTAATGGCAATAAATTGCGTCACATCACCGCTGGCATAAAAATCCCAAAGTCTGATATCAGAGACAATTTTGGTAATCAAAAATCTTTTTTGCTTACCAATACCTAAATCATCTAAATATCTGGGCCAGCTGTCCCAGAGCATCCTGGCGGGTGAATAGCAATAACATAAATGCTTGGTTTTACCGGTAATTTTAATATTTTTTACCCAGGCAGTGGAGCTGGAGATTACCAGATCGTAATTAGAAAAATCCAGGCCAGCTATTGCCTTTTCGATAAACGGCAGAAGATATTTAGGATTTTTCTTAAAGGGATTTTTTTGCAGAGATGAGGTCATAACTTTTCGATTGTTTAAAAAACCGGTAAACTTTTTCTTATTGTAAGTTAGGGCGTATAAATCAGCTTCGGGATAGATATTGGCAAGTTCAAAAAAAACATACTCTGCGCCGCCGATTTTCTGATTCAAAAAATCATGTATTATTGCTACTTTCATTTTTTAAAACCCCTACTTAGCCCCAAACTAATATAGAAAATAGTAGCCAAGCTGCTATCAGCCCAACTGTGCAAGAACAAATTAGCTATACTTAGGCCAATTAGGCCAGCAAAAAGAGCTAAAAATAGTGGTGCTTGTGAATTTTTGAATTTTAAATAAAGCTCTTTTAGGTTAAGTATAAAAAAACCAATAAATAATACTAATCCTGCTATACCGACTTCAATAGCTATTTGCAAGTACCAGTTTTCGGTAATCAAAGCTTGAGGTGCCTTAAAACTAGCAGGACCCGCACTGCCTAGACCCCTGCCAAATGGATTTTGCCCGGCTAATTTGACACCGTTTGCCAATGCCTTAAATCTATTTTGGTCCGAGCCTTCTATCCTATTTTCAAAAATTCTTCCGTGCAGTAAATAATACTGAATTTTATTCATTATTTCGGGCTTGGTATTGGTTTTTATAAAAACTAAAGTTCCCGCCAAAACCAGGAAAATAGTAAATAAAAAAATATAGCGAGCCTTGCTTTTTAGAAGCAAAAATAGAATCACAAATAAACTAGCCGTAAAACCTATCCAAGCGCTGCGAGAATAAGTTAAATAAATAGCCGCACAGCCTAAAATAAACGGCAAAATAAACATATATTGACGTTTTTTAATGCTCAAAATAAGCATTAGGCTGGTTGGCAGTATTAAATAGGCACCTAGCTGATTAGGGCCTCCCAGCGTTGAGAAAATACGAATTGCCTTAAGTGCTGGATCTACTAGCTGTAAGGGATTAATTGTTAATGCGCTGTAACCCAGATTACTCAAAAAACTGCTTGGAACAATAAAAGCCTGCACCAGTCCCAAAGCACTCACTGCGATCGCCGGAACAATCAACAGATAAGTCAATTTTTTACTATTGAAATGATTACTAACTATTTGTGCAGTCAAAAAAAGCACCAGCGGCTCTATATTGGTCTTTAGTCCAAATAGGAGACTTTTAGTCTCCACTTTGTTTGTTAGACTAACGACAAGAGAAAAAATAATTATCAAAAAAGCAATTATATTTACCATGTCTAGCTTTATTATCAAACTGCGTTTTTTGATTATCAAAAGTGCATAAGCCCCTGCAATAATTAGACCAATTATCTCTTTCCAAGCTTGGATGAGTGTCATTTTACCGGTAATATGACCGCCGAAAACACTAATTAGGCCGTGAAAAGGCATCACTACTAGCAAAATCATTAAACCGACGGTTATTAGTCTGAAAAAATAATTATCAAATTTTGGGCTTGCCGGTTTCACTTTATTTGCTGATTATGCTTCTTATATACTCGTCCAAATTTTCTAGTGCAATCCCAGTTCCTTTGGCCACGCAAAGCAAGGGATCTTCAGCCACATAGCTTGGCACTCCGGTAACTTTAGTCATTAGTTTATCAATATTGCGAAGCAATGCACCGCCACCAGTCATCACCATACCGCGATCAATGATATCACTGGAAAGTTCTGGCGGAGTTTGTTCGAGCACTGCCTTAACAGCCATAATAATCTCATCTAACCGTTCGGAAATAGCTTGAGTTATTTCAGTAGAATTTAAACTAATTGTCTTGGGCAACCCGGCTACCATATCGCGCCCTCTGACCTGCATAATCATTGGTTTATCAAGCGGCATAGCGCTGCCGATTTCTATTTTGATCTCTTCGGCTGTCTGATCACCGATAATTAGTCCGTACTTACGCCTAATATAATCGCTAATCGCCTGATCAATTTTATTGCCGCCAACTCTGACGCTATTTTGTGCAACAATGCCGCCAAGCGAAATAATTGCAACCCCAGTAGTACCTCCGCCGATATCAACTATCAAATTACCGGCAGGAGCAGATATCGCTACATTTGCTCCAATCGCTGCGGCTACTGGCTCACGAATGATATAAGCTTTTTTCGCACCGGCAGACAGGGCAGCATCAATCACAGCCCTGCGTTCCGTAGAAGTAACACCAGCAGGTACGCTAATCATCAGCTCCGGCCTAGAAACCCGAAAACTACCTGCAACTTTACTAATGAAATGCTTGAGCATTGCCTGAGTTATGCGATAATCAGCAATCACCCCATCACGCAATGGCCGCGAGGCTGTAATGATATCCGGTGTCCGCCCTAACATTTCTTTAGCTTCATTACCGATAGCCAGTATTCGATTATCATCCACGCTAATAGCTACTACCGAAGGCTCATTTGCGACTATGCCCTTTTTGGGTACATAAACTAAAACATTTGCTGTGCCTAAATCAACAGCAATCCTCTTTTTGAACATAGCTTAATTTTAACATAAAACAATTTCCTTACTTAAGGCAGTCTTTTGATATTAGCACCTAAACTTCTAAGTTTTTTATCGAAGTTTTCATAGCCGCGGTCAATGTGCTCTGCTCTGTCGATTATCGTCTTGCCTTCGGCTATCAATCCTGCCAAAATCAGCGTTGCCCCGGCTCTGATATCGAAACTGATTAACTCAGTGCCGCTTAAGGGTGTCGGGCCGCTGACAATTCCAATATGTGTTTCTTTGATCGTGGTATTGGCACCCATCCGTGCCAATTCATACAGATAATTAAGTCTGCCCTCGTAAAGTGTTTCGAAAATTTCCGAATTGCCGATCGCTTGGGTTAGCAGGACCGCCATTGGGGCCTGCAAATCAGATTGAAAACCAGGGTATATATCCGTTCTGATATTTGTGGCTTTTAATTTTGCAGTTGGTTTAATAACTATTTCTGTTTCAGTTATTTTTTTATAATTTACGCCTATTTCATCGAATTTATTAATAAGCGCATCGTTATCACTAACAACAAAATCCCGAATTACTACTTCACTCCTGCTGGCAGCAGCAGCGATAGCAATAGTGCCGGCTTCCAGCTGGTCAGGGACTATTCTCCATTCACCACCAGTTAGCTTATTAACTCCTTCAATTTTTAAAATATGACTTCCTACCCCGCTGATTTTTGCGCCGAGACTATTTAGAAAATTACATAAATCAGCTACATGCGGTTCACAAGCCGCTAATCTAATTTCTGTTATCCCTTTGGTCAGCACCGACGCCATTACAATATTCTCAGTGGACGTAACGCTGATTTCTTTTAAGATAACTTTATTAGATTTGGGATAATTCTTGAGTTTTAGGGTATTATCTTGACTGTCAATTTTTATACCTAAAGCTTCAAAAGCCTCCAAATGTGTATCGATAGGACGAGCGCCGATTATATCACCGCCCGGATAGGCGATATCAATTTTACCAAATCTGCTAATTGCTGCCCCTAAAATCAGAATTGAAGCTCTCATATGTCCAGACAAATTATCTGGAATTTTTCGGGGATTAACGCTATCTGCCTTTATACAAAGTGAATTTTGTTCAATCTTTATTTTAGCTCCAAACTGTCTTAGTATTTCAGCCATTACTTGGACATCGGATATATCGGGTACATTTTTAAGAATTACCTGCTGGTCAGTTAATAAGCAGGCTGCCATAATCGGCAAAGCAGCATTTTTGCTCCCAACGACCTGGTATGTTCCCTTTAATCTATTCGGGCCATTAATGATAAATTTTGCCATTATACTTCACCTCCGCCTACAGTTAAGGCCAGGCCTTTAAACTGCAACCAAGGCCTGGCCTTGGTTGTGAGATTTTGGTTGTAATAATAATTGCAAAGTTTATTTGCCATATCAAATTAACTATATATGTCTTTTGGCGATTGGCAAAGTACTACCCGGGGCGCTATAATATAGCTTCAAAAATGATTAATAAAATCAATAAGAACATAAGATCTGGGCTTATTTTTTTAATTGCTGCTTTTATTGTTATATTCGGGACTATTATCTTGGTCGCCTTAGCACGCGGTTATACTTATGATTTTATCAGCGGTCAATTAAAACAAACAGGACTGGTAATTATCGACTCTGCTCCAAATGGTGCGGAAATTTTTATAAATAATAAACGCATCAAGCATAAAACTCCTTATAGATTAACTTATGTTGATCCGGGCAAGATGATAATTCATTTAGAAAAGGCCAAATACCGCAATTGGGAGAAAAACCTGCAAGTCACACCCGAGAGAGTTAGTTTTAGTGATTATGCTTGGCTTTTGCCGATTGATCTAAAAATCCAGACCATAACCAATGAACCTTCTATTACCCAAGTAACACAGTCAAAAAATTTCCATAAAATTACTTATACTGCTCTAAACGGCGAGCCGTCTCTCTGGACTTTTGAGAACAATCAAGCAAATAAAATATACCAGCCAGCAACCGAGACTGACCCCAACAAACAAGTTTCATCAGTCAGTAATCTTATACTTAGCGATGACGGCTCGCAAATACTGTTTAAGCAAAGCTCGCCTATGAGCACAAACTATATGCTGCTTTCTGCTTCGCCTAATCAAAAAGCAATCAATCTTAATGAGACCTTTAAGTTCAACTTCACCGACGGTAGTTTAAGTTTTAACCCTGATAATAATAAAGAATTGATTTGGGCAGATAGTGGGGTTATCCGCAAAATCAATGCCGATTCGCTCTCAATCAGCGCTGTGCTAACTGATAAAGTCATCTTTAGTAAAATAATGGATAAGAAGATCTTTTATTTCACCGACGATCAGGATAAAAGACAACTCTGGATGATGGATTTGAACGGCCAGAGGAAAACTAAGCTCTTATCGGATGTCAAAAGAAGCAGCTTTTATAAGATGGAATTTGCCAAATTTAATGATATTAATTATCTTTCAGTATTAACCGATGACAACAATCTGACTCTATATGATCATATTTATGACAACCCCAAAGATAATCTGCTCTCCAAAGAAGCAGTTGATGCTACTTTTAGTAAAAGCGGGCGCTATCTGGTAATTAATACCAAAAGACATCTAAAAACTTATGATCTGGAACTTAATGAAAGATACTCTGTTGCCGATAATCTTAAAGACTTAACTGACTGGAAGTGGATTGATAGCAGTCATATGATTGTGCTGGCCGATGGCAAGCTTCGAATGGTAGATTTTGACGGGCAGAATAATCAGGTTTTAGTGGAAAATGTTAAGTTCCTGCCCGTTGTAATGGTTAATCCTAATAATAAATCAGCCTATAGTGTTTACCAGCAAGGCGGTTCAACTAATTTTAAACTTAATGAAATTTTCTTAACTTTAAAGAATTAATCACCGGGTTCTCGTTCAATACAAAGGTAGGTCCGCATAAGCTTTATCTTGCGTAGTGGTTACAGTAATCAGCTTGAGACTGGGTCGCGATTGTAAATCTTTTGGGATAACGAAAAACGAAACTTTACCATCACCAACTCTGACACCAAATTGCCCCTGCTTTTTCCTTACAGCAACATTCAGAAATTGCATGTGTCTACCGGCGATAAAACCAAAATAGACTTCTATATCTGGATTAACTTCCAGAACCGCTACTTTCTGCCATGATTGAACAACTTTCTCGCCTTGGGTTTGGTTGGCTCCCTCGGGTATAGCTTTAGCCAGCTCATCCCCCTTAATCGTGACAACTGGTATAAATGGCCAGTGCTCGTCACCAGCTAGGTTTTGTTCTGATTTAACATCTCGCATAAGAACTAATATTATACCTCGGGAAAGACTCCATAAATAGGCCTTCCTGGTAGCCTTTTTCTAAAGCCAGACTTAGCTTTTTTAATATCGCTGCTTGTTTGAAGGTTTATCCAGGGATCCATCCAGAGATTCTTGTATCTAACTAAGTAATGGCCTGTTGGATATTTTTTCGATCTTTGAATAAAAACAATTACACTATCTTGGTATATTTTTACTTTTAGCTTTGGCTTTAGATAGTTATATGAGTAAAAGTAGCCAAGTTTGCCTAAAATCTCAACTAGTTCTTTGCAATATATACCCCGAGTAGCTGCTTTATTATTACCTAAAACCATTAATAAGTCTTGGTAACTCTTATTGGTGATAAAGGCCATACAGGCTATAGCGCAACCAAAGTCGTGCTCTTGAGTGATACTTGATTTCATAAACTGATTGTAGAATTTATATTTTTATTAACAAGTTCAAATAAAAAAGACCCTTTTAGGTCTTCGAATATAAGTTCCTTGGCTCCGCGTAGTGGCTGAAGTTAGAACTATATAGGCTTCCGCAATATCTCTTTAAGCCATGAGGTTGTTTGTCGGAAAAGCTCAAGGATTATTTTATCGGAATCTTCAAACTGGTGGCTGGCTCCCTTTATGACGACTTGCTGCTTTGGTTGGTCTGCAGCATCTATGTAGCGTTTGCCAAGATCTACCATAGCTCCCTTTCCTGCTGAAATAATTTTTAACGGGTAGCCTTTATGTGCAGCCCACTGTGAGGTGTCTCCCATGGCCTTTTCAGATTCATTCATTCGCCTAGATGTGACGTAGCCATAGCCAGCTGTACCGATGATAAAGTCGTCAATTATTTTCTCAGGAAAGTCTTTCTCATACTTTTTACCCCGGTCCTCAGACCAAAAAGATCCATGGGTGGGGTCCCAAAGTACCACTCCATCCAGAGATGCCTTGGCTTTGAGTATGGTAATTCCGCCATAGCTATGGCCAATGCCAAAAACTCGAGGAGTACCTTTTTTTCGTAGCTGCTTGACTACTTCGTCAAAGTCATCTGCGTGGGTTTGGAGAGTACAATCAAGTAAATTACGGGTTCTAGGTTCAAAATCATACATGAATAGACGAAGACTTGATATGCCTTGCTCGTATAAATAACGAGCGCCTAGATATTGGAGCAATTCATTGCCACTACCGGGCCTGCCATGCATCATCACTGCCAGGGGTTTGTCAAGAGCGCCACGTAGGATGCCCTTAATTCGGAGATTTTTTGTTTTGGGCAAATTGAAGAACATAGTTTGTTCATCAGTCACTTTATAGTGCATTTCTGGCATAGCACCAGTATACCTCTTTTAGCCCCGCCATTTAAGAATAAGTTTTTTGGCTCCGCGTAGTGGCTGACGTTAGAACTAGTATTAGATTATGCTTTGCGAGATAGTTTGTGTTATTTAATTACTAAACTAGGATTTTTTCTTAGCCATTCTCGTAGTTGCATCCAAATTTTACCATTGTGTTAATCCCAGTTAGGAGCATAGTGCCATGAATCAGTTTTTTTAGGCACTACTTCGAATAGCAATGTCTTTTTGGTAATATAACTATCATCCATTTCTTTAGCATACTTATCCCAAAACATCTTACGTATAGGAAAGTTGAGCTCCTGCTCAGTAAACCATTTAACAGATCCATTAATTATATAGGTGTTTTTCCCGCCTATACACACGGCAACTTTGTTTAACCGCTGGATGTTCTTGAATTTAACCGTGGTATTGTCAGTCTCAAAGTAAAGTTTCCCATTATGATAAATGAACCATATTGGCATAAGATGAGGTGTGCCATCAGCATTAGTAGTTGCGATATAGGCTAGCTCTTCAGTATTGAGTAAGTGATCTAGTTCTTTGGCGTTTAAAGGCATAATACAGTTCCACTACTTGTATTTTAGCATTGATAATAAGTAACTTAATAACTATTCACAGCTATCAGCTTTGCATAATTGTAGCAAAAAGAGACCTAAGCGAGCCTCTTTTTTAAACGTAAACCCAACTCCGGGTGATATGGAAGTTAGAACTATAATCAATATGCGGTCGGGGGCTTGTTGTTAGTAGGAAGTTTATTCAGCTCCAAAGAACTTACTTTATCAAGGATGTTTTCTAGTGTTTTATGAAACTCATCAAGATTAATTTTGTGTTTTGTAATAATTTCTTCGTCGATAAAATTCTGGGTCTTGGTAAAGTTATTCTTAAATTTCTGGTTAATATCTTTCCAGGCAAAGCCCTTAAGATATTCGGCTAACTCGGCATTATAATCTACAATTCCTTTTATTAATAGAAATGCAATGCTTGGATAACCCAAATAACCGACCCAATATGAACCATTGTCATTTGACGAGATAGCGTTTTTATCTGGGTCATAGATAACGTCATAGTATTTATTGCCACTTGAAGAATAGATCTTAGCTGTATTATCTTTCAGTTCTATTCTCTTGTCACCAATAGATCCTAATGCCTCATAGATTTTTATTAATGGTGGCTGTTTCCATTTCATATCTTCAGTAGTTCAATAATTCCTTTAACGAAGTCACTTTTGCCCCCATGCGAAGGGTGTCTAATCTTATCTGAGTTAACACCAGCTAAATCAAGGCTATCTTTAGCCACATTACCAACCGCGACTACTTTTTTTATGTCAAAAATATCAATTAGATTTTGATAGAATTTTTGGCCTTCGTCTAGTTCTTGTTTATTTGGTGTTCTATTTGACTGATGGTTGCCTGGTCTAAATGAATGAAAGGGAAAGGCTGACCAAAGTAGTGGCACAAAGTTATACTTTGCCAGGGTACTCCACATAATTGTCGAGGTTGGTTCTTTTAAGACTTTGGTAAATTCATTAGTCTTAACGTAGCCTTTAGTTGCACCGAACAACCCTAATTCTGGTATGCCACTAAGTAAAATAGCTTCGCCGGTAAACGGCACGCCAGTTTGCCTACAGCCTTGATAACCAGGAGATTCGCCAAGTAGTAGCGTCTTTGATTTAAGCCTCGCAACTTCTTGGAAATATAGGTTTAAATTATTACGACGAATAGCATTAATTGAAAGATCTAAACTGTAAGGATTAAAGTAAAGATCAGTTGAAGAGACTCGTGACAAGTTATCAATAAAGTTATTAATTCGTTTTTCCATTACATTTTCTATTTAAATGTCAGGTCTTAAGCAATGTTCGTTTAACCTCAACCTTGTATAGCCCTAGCCTTCCTTTAATGGGAAAAGGGTTCTTTAAGACCCTTAAGTTACGAATCAGCCAGGTATGGGCACGAGGGTATAAATCTATACAGGCCGCTGCTTCATCGGCTTTCGTCATCAGCCGTATATCATAAAGCTCAACGATGCAAAGGGCAACTCCTTTTGGCTCTCCCTTACCCGAGAGTGAAGCACAGACCAATATGTCGCCTCGATAGTTTGTTGACCACGTTCTTGTCTCTATGGTCTTACGCCCACTTGCAACCCAGTTAGCATAGGGCTGCTTGAGGGAAAGTGCGGTTAAGCGCATGATTCTAATAACCCCTTTACTTTTCGGCTAATGTTTTTAGAGCAGTCCGTGCATAGTAAAGTATACTGGCTCGAATCTCTTTTTCTCTTGAATTAAGATCATTTTCTGAGAACCATTCCCATATATCGTCTGGATGCTCGGGTTTAATCTTATCATTCTTACAAATCGCAAGGTAAGTATAGGTAACATGTTCGTGGCTAGCATTAATACGGTGGCGGTTTAAAAAGATTGGAGGTATAAGTTCTGTGTAGTCTGCCTGTTCGAAAGTGGGCATCTTTGTGGGTGAATAAAGACTTATATCTAATCCCACTTCTTCTTTGACTTCTCGCAGGGCTGCCTGGTTGGGATCTTCATCAAGCTCAATATGTCCCCCAACACTTAGCCAAATCCCATACTTATCATGTTTACGCAGTAGGACTTTGTTACTAAATACAACAAAAACTTCTACTGTATGGTCGACTTGGCCAGGTTCTGTATGAATATGCGGCATATACTCATTCTAAATATATAAAGAAAAAGAATCTAGTACTAACAACAAAGAATAGAAGAACCCCCCACCAATAATATGGCAGGGGGCTTGATGTGGGTTAATGCCTTCATCGTTCAGTCCTTGGTCACAAGGTATCCGCGAATTGCCTCAACACCAACGATATGTTTGCCATCGGTAGTGTCAAGGAAGGGCATCCCCATGACATCATTGAACAGAAACCCCTCCCTAACAACACTAACATTCTTATCAGTTGGCATTGACAAGATCTCCGCAAGTTCAGCTTCCTCGTCAGGATCGCCACTGGAGTAGAGCAGATCAACATCTCTATCCTCATCATAAAGCAAGGTTAAATCTCCTTAACTGAATCTTGAGCTTCAATTGATTGTTGCTCTGTCTTACTACAAATTAGCTTATACAACCGATCAGCCAGCTGTATAAGTTGTTGTCTAGGCTCTGGTGATCGTGGTTTTTCATCTCCCCTGGGTATCAAACGTAAATATTGCCAATCATTGGTGAATGGATCGTAGCCCATACGTATGCCACAGATGTTATCACCGATTATTTTATCAATATTGTCAGAATCCGCTGGAAATGCACTGAACCTATACATGTAATTTTCTTTTTTCCATATCAACAAGTCATTACTGGTAAGTTCAATGATCCTTTCAATATCCTCTTTACTTATTTCGCCATCTGCCATAAACTTGTAGGTCATTTCTGCCCCCTCATCATCGAAGTCCTTTTTATAAACTTCCACGAAGCCCCGGATCTGGTCGATTCCCCTGAAGACTCCAGCACCGAAATGAAGCTCCGGATAAGCCTGGGTAGCCATGAACAGGGGGAGAATACGCAGACCTATACCCTGAAGAAGACTCACTGCTTCATCGTCTTCGGGTGTTCTGCTCATATACATCTCGGCAACATCTGATCGAGTTTGTCTTTTGTTGGTAGCCATTCTTTACACTCCCTTTCAGGTCGTTTCCCCTGATCGCCGATGGCTTACTGATCCCACTCCTTAGTAACTGCAGCGAAATCACAATTGACACAGTGGTAGACTACTGCAGAGTAGTAAGACCATTCATTGTGGTCATAGTAGTAATCGGTGGCATCTGTAGTGTGTTCACCTACGTATCTGCCTACTATACGCAGACAACGGGGACAGGCTTCAATACACGAGAATTCCCATTGCTCATTGCAATCAAAACATTCAGCGGTAATACGAGCAAATACGCCAGATTCATTGCCTACAATGAAAACACCATCAACCAGTGACTCCTCTAGCTTTATTGGCTCAAGCAATAGTATTTCGTCATGCCGGCAAGTAGCTTGAATGTCGGCAATTTGTTTGTTTAACAAGCTAACCTGTGTAACCGGACGTTCGGTTGGCATAAGCAAGCTATCAAAGACTTCTATTCTTGGTTCAAATGGCTCAAACTTTCTATTATGACCACAAACTTTGCAATCACAATAACGTGGGAGTTCTCCCCAGAGAAGCCGGCGTGGAGTACATGCCGTGTGATTACCTTCTTTGCATTCAGAGCATGTTTCACGATACATCTGTTTTCCCCTTCTGGGATTGTCAAGGACCTAGCTTTAGACTAAGCTAATGTGTATCTTAGATAAATCAAGACTTTTTGATTCAATTTAAATTGAATACTTTTATGAACTGGATTCAAAAACATATTTTTAAAGAGTTAACTCTGCATACAAACCGACGTTATTCAGATATGCGACCAAAAGATGTTGAGGGTAATCTGTTTATGTATCATTTAGAAAAGCTAATTACTAAAGGCTATATCGTAAAAGAAGGTAAAGACTATACCTTAACTACTAGGGGACGCCGTTATGCCGGAGTAATTTCCGTAGATTCCGGGGAACTGCGTATTCAGCCGAAGATTGTAACAATGTTGGTTGTTAGAAATAAGCGAGGGGAGTATTTACTGTTTCGCTGGCAACGACAACCCTTTATCGGTCAAGTCAGCTTTCCTTATGGTAAAACCCATTATGGTGAATCGGTGTTTACTATGGCCGAACGGGAGCAGAAGATGAAAACAAACCTGGATGGCAACTTGCATTATTTAGGTGATGTATACGTTAAAACAACCCAAGGTCATGAAGCCTTTAATCACATGCTAGCTCACGTTTTTGAAGTTAAGAGTTTTACCGGAGAAGCTAAATCCAGTGTTAAAACCGGAGAAGCTTTCTGGGCTCATCCAGAAAAGTTGATAGCCAGTGAACTTACTCCTGGTTTTATGGATATATATAATTTAGTTAAAAAGCATGGGAAAGATAGATTCTTTGAAGAGATATTTATTGAGAAGTAAGATTACTTCTTTTCATATCGTTCGTTATCTCGTCCATAGGCTTTATCTATTACTCTATCAAAAGCCTCATCCAGATTTATGTCATGTGAGTTAGCCATACAGACAACTGCAAAGATAATATCAGACAATTCTTCACCAAGTTCTTGCTCATCCTCCGATGATTTTTTCTTCTTAGGACCATAAATGTGGTTTATCAAACGAGCTAACTCCCCAGTCTCTTCGGTAATTCTGGCTAGTATCTCATGAGGCTGCCAATAGGGGGTTTTATACTGATTAGCCCACTTATCTACTTTTTTCTGATAGTTACTTAGACTCATGGGACTATTATATCAAAAAGACCCTAGTCTCATTAAAATAGGTTGGTAAAGAATTTTTGGATTTGGTCAAGTAAACTAGGCGCATTACTGGGCAGAGGCGTGCCTTTCGGCTGCAAGGCAGCTCCGCCAACTGCTTCAAGTGCTTTTTTATCAGCTTCCGGTGTAGGTTCTATCTGCTTAGCAGTGACGATTAATCTCTTCCAGCTAGTGCCAGGAGGTGTGCAGGTAATCAAAGTTAAAACTGGACTTGGCGTAGGATCAAGTACTGATAAATTATTCGGCTCAACCACTTTTTTATCAATAACTTCATAGACGTATTTTTTTGAATCATAATTAATTTGAATCTTATCACCGTTTGTTACCTGATCTAGTAAGGCAAAGATAAACTTATAATCACCGGGTTCCCACCAGTCATTTGATGAATGCCCAATTATCACTGAATTACCTTTTTGCCCGGGCAATGCCGTACCGCCATAAATCACCACCCCATTTCTTAAAGCTAGCAGCACAGTTCCTTCATCGCGCGAGTTTTCATAAATTACTGGTGCATTAACATTTATTTTCGGAATCATAATCAAGTTCTGTGGTGAAACTTTCTGGGCTTGGGATTTATTATTTTCAGCAACTACGGCTTGCTGGACTTTGGCAGGTTCGGGTTTCTTAAAAGAATAGCTGATTCTAAGAAAAATAACCGGCAGATTAAAAATCAGCGCAAAAATCAAAAAACTTCCGATCCCAATACCGGCATACTTCAAGGTTTTTTTATTAAAAATCTTTGATAAAACCTTTTTCTTGGTTTCTCTTGAAATTTTATGAATCCTTATGGTCTTGTGGGTTTTTTTTAATTCTTTAATTTCATGAGGGTAAGGTTTTAGATTTATCTTAGGCCCCAATGGCTTATTTACCTGACGAGTTGTCTCTGAACTTTTCAGATCCTCGTAATTTAGGGATTGCCGGGGATCTGACTGTTTATCTTGGTTTGGGTCCATAAGTTTTAATCGTTAGCTGATTTCATTATAATACATTAGTAAACGCCAGAGTGGTGGACCTGCCTGTCGGCAGACAGGATTGGTAGACCTGCCTACCGCCTGCCTGCCGGTAGGCAGGCGGTAGGCACGCAACGACTCAAAAATAAAGGTTAAATTTATGTATTATGTATATGCATTAAGTAGTCAAGATCAAAATTACATTTATGTTGGTTTAACTAATAATCTTGAGAGGAGATTCAAGCAACATAATTCTAGTAAAGAGCGCACCACTCGATCGTATGCACCGTTTAAACTTATATATGAGGAGAGATTCAAAACAAGAATTACAGCAAGGCAGAAAGAAAAGTTTTTGAAAGGTGGTTCTGGTAAAGAATTCTTAAAAACACTAGAATAACAATATCGTGCCAGAGTGGTGGAATTGGTAGACACGCACGACTCAAAATCGTGTGGGTGCAATCTCGTGTGGGTTCGAGTCCCACCTCTGGCACCATTAAACTTTATTAAGACTTCAGCTGATGTCTTGAAAAAGTTAAATATGTGTATTGTTGGGACGAGAAGTTTATCCCGATTTTATGCATCGGGAAGTCCCGGAGGTATTCCGAAGCTACGCGAAGGATACCACCTCTGGCACCAACAATTAACCAAAGTATGATTATGGCTGAAGATTTTTCAAAAAACTTAATCAAAGAATACAAACATTGGGCAATTTATGTTCATAACAACCAGAGTTATCTTGGGCGTTGTATAGTTTGGTGTAAACGACAAGACGCTCTGGATTTAGCTAATGCAACGCTGAAGGAGCAAAAGGAGTTATTTTTGGTTTTACATAATTTAAGAGAGTGTGAAAAAAGAGTTTTTCATCCTGATTGGTTCAACTATTCATTTTTAGGAAACGAAACACGGCATCTGCACGGACACTTTATTCCTCGCTATGCAAAACCAATAACATTTATGAATGTTGCGTTTAGTGACAGACTATACGGACATAACTACAAAACTGATTATGATTTTATTACACCGGAAGCCGTATTGAATGCTATCAAAAATAAATTAGCAAAAGAACTAAAATAATTTTATGGTTACCTACAAATAACTATTGATAATCTTTTTGATACTAGTCTCTTGAGACGACTTTTGTTTAGCAAAAAATTCCTTGGCGATAAAACAGGCGGTCAGTACCTTTGGGGTAAAATCTTTAATTTCATTCGAATAATCAGCTAAAAATGAGCCAACTAAACCGATTACTGTTCCCAAATACTCGCTCAAATCATTTCCTTCAAAATTAACCAGTCCGACTTCATTCGGCTTTTTTGAGTCATAGCATATTATTTGCCCACTATCATGACAGATAAAGTAATTTTTTCTAAGGCCAGGCCTTGAAACTGCAGCTAAAGCCTGGCCTTGCTTACCGGCAATGCTTTTGATCAAATCAGCCCTATTATAAATACCTCGATCTGGACGGATTTTGACTGGAATTTTCAGATAATTGGCGATTTTTACTAGACTATTGGTATTCAAAAAAAGAATTAATTTGCTGCTGCGTTCTAAAATTGATGGACTAAACTGAAAAACTTTAATTACTTCATCGGTAACAATAACCGGCTTATCGCATTCTTGCAGTAGCTTCTCAACTACTATTTGGGCTTGGCTACCGAGAGTCATATCAACACCGATAATCAGTAAGTTCGCGTCACTAGCTAAGTCAAGCAAGTGATCTGTATTATCTTTTAGGACACTGCCGATTGGATTTGCATGCAAAAAAACTGCTTCCAAGGTAGCAACAGCTTGTTTTAATGTATCTGGCAGAGCTAGGGTAAGAGTCGTGTTGCTGTTTTGTAGAGCTTCATAGCACAAACTAACATTTTTCAGTTTTTCACTTGACCCGCCAATAACCAGTATCCTTGGCAGTGATAATTTATTGATTGGTTTGTTGAAAATTATACTAGAATAAAGCAACTGATCTTTTTGCTGAATAATCTTAATATTTTCCAATTTATTTGTAATTATTTATCGAAACGTTTTTTAACAGTTTCTATTTGATTTTTAGATTTTTCTAAATAGTCTTTGAGCTCACTGGCAAGCCGTGCACCTTCTTCAAACCTTTTGATTGCCTCATCCAGATCAATTTCACTGTTTTCCAGATCAGCGGCAATCTTCTCTAGCCTAGCCATTTTTTCAGAAAAACTAAACTTTTTTTTATCTGCCATTATTCTTTACCTCCGCCTGCAGCCAAGGCCTGGCCTTAACTGTGAGATTTTGGTTGTAATAAGCGTAGCTGTTGCGAAGCCTGCCTTGTCGGCAGACAGGTTTATCTGCCATTTTTTCTAATTAAATTTAAATAACCTTTATGCAATTGTAGCATAACAATGTCATCTATTTTTACCTTTTTAGCTGATTTGACGATTTTACCATTTACTCTGGCGATCGAATAACCGCGCCTTAATATCATCCGCGGATCAAGACTGATAAGCAGCCTCCTAGTATGTGCGATCTTTGTTTGTGCAGTTGATGTTACATTGAGTATTAACTGATTAATTTCTGCCGATAAAATGTTTAATTTTTCGCTTAACTGAGAATATAAGCGTGTAAAAACAGTACTTAGCCCTTCCGTAACAGCAATCTTATGGTCAACGGAACTCATAAGATTTTGATAGAATATACTAATTAAACTATTTATTTCATCGGTCTTAGCTTTCTTATCCGGTGTAAGTTTGCGAGCTGCATCTGTTGGTGTAGCAGCTCTAATGTCGCCTGCGAGCTCCGCCAAACTAATATCGTCTTCATGGCCAATGCCGACAATGCTGACTATTTTTGAAGAGTAAACAGCTCGCACTACATCCTCATGGTTAAAGGCCTGTAAATCTTCCGGACTGCCGCCGCCCCTGATGATCACCAGTGCATCATAATTTTGGGGAGTTTGATTAAAATACTTAATAGCTGATTCAATCTGCTTGGGTGCATCTGTCCCCTGCACCTGAACCTGGGCATGAGTAATTTTTAAGCCCGTCCAGCGATCATCGGCAACAGTCAAAAAATCATTATAAGCTGCAGCTTGTTTGGAGGTGATCAATGCTACCTTTTGGGGATAGGCAGTTAAGCTTCTTTTTCTAGATTCATCAAACAGGCCTTCACCTTCGAACTTGGCTTTCATTAGTTCAAAAGCCTTTTTGACAGAGCCTTCTCCCGACAACTCAATATCTTTAACTGTCAGGCTGAATTTGCCCCATTTGGTTAAATTCGGCGAAGCCGTAACCTTAATTAGCATACCGTCTTCCAATCCTACCTTAAGAGCATAAACCGCCATAAAGCAGCTAACTACTGACTGCTCATCTTTAAGATCGAAAAAAACCCATTTATTCTGATTGACCTTAAAACTGCTAACTTCACCTTCTATTATTACCACCGGATAAGCATAAGCGAGTGTTTGATTAACGAGAGCATTAAACTGGCTAACTGTCAGTACTTCATCAATCATCGGTCTATATTCTCGTCGATTTGACGTTTATAAAAGAAGAGCCCTACCGGGATAAATAGCCAGAAAGCAATAACTCGATAAACCAAAACCACTGATAAACTCAAGGCGAATGTTTGTCCCAAACCAACAAATGTTGCAACCATAGCAGCTTCATAAACACCAACCCCAGAGGTTAAAAGTGAAGCTAGCGAAGAAGCCATTGCCAAAGTATAACCAGCCACAACTACACCCGGGTTAATAAATTTACCGAATGAAAGAAAAACAATATATATTGATAAAATTTCAAAAATCACTCCGATTAGGCAGTAGAAAAACGGCCATTTTAGTTTATTTATATTTTTTAATAAAAAACTGGCATTATTATAAAAGTCATCGATAAATCTATTAACGTCTTTGGTTGTAATTGGACTTTTTTTAAGTCTTTTGAGTACAAAATTAAACGGCTTAATGGCTAAATAACCAATATTTTTGGTTAATTTTTTATTTAAGACGATAGTAATACCAACAAAAGCTGAAATAATCATAAAGGTAATAATTATCAAAATAATACGAAAACTAATTTTGCCGATCTGGTTTGATAAGAAAAGACTGATAAAGCCAAATACCAGGATGATTAGATAAGCAAAAAAGGTCAAAACATACCAGCTAATTTGGGCAATTGTAGCGGTGGAGGCTTTGACCTCTGGT
>JAUYJX010000020.1 GCA_030699245.1 bacterium
CACTAAGATTAATTGTACCGTTGCCGTTAACGCTCTCAACAATTGCCACATGACCAACGCCAAAAGCTCCGCCAACTCCCGGACCAAAAACTGCGACATCACCATAGGCGGGTGCTATATAACTTCCTGGCCAATTGCCAGCATTCCCATAACTACTACCAACAGGTCGTCCATGGGCCTGACGCCACCATGCAGCATATGACGTACATTCGCGTGTAAGATAGCCCAAGCCATCGGATACATCAATTGGCCAATTTGCAAATGGGTAACCGCCTGTCCCACCGATAATAGGTGGTGTACCAGCAACTTTATCAGCTGCCTCATGAGCTGCATAAACTGCAGCTAGATCTTTTTTCTTTTGAGCAACAATCCCTTGATACTTTGATTCCTCGCCTTTGGTCTGGGCTAACAGACCTTGCTGGTTAGCTTTTTGTGAATTCAAATCATTCGTTTGGTTCTGCTGCTGGCTGCCTAGATTAACCAAGCGAGTATTCTCATTGTCTTGATCGCGTTTATCCGCTTCCATCTTATTTAGGATAGAATTAATTTTATCCTTTATGTTCTGCATAGATTGTTGGCGCTCAACAAAATCACTCAAATTATCACTGGATGCCAGGATCTCCAGTTCGCTTGTCTCACCCTTCTTATAAATCAATCGGACATTTTCCTTGAGTAAATCTTTATTATGGTTTAGATCCTCTTCAATCTTTTTGAGTCTAGCTTGTGATTGGGTTATTTCAACTTTGGTTTTATTGAGAGCTGCTTGGGCAGAGTTAATTTGACCAGCTAGTATTGCTAGTTTATTCTGTAGTGTATCAGCCTCGCCGGCTTTTTTCTTTACACTATTATTATTTTGTTCAATCTCATTGTTCAATTGTTGGACTTGTTCTTCAAATGAGACAGCCATCGCTACAGATGGAGTAAGCAAGACAATACTGGCTAAAATAAGTAATATTTTATGATAAATTTTTGGGGCCATTTTTTTGTTAGTTTCTTTCATCAATGTTATATATTATACCATATAGCACAAGCATTTTATAGTTTCAGATGCCTAGATATTGCCAGTAAACTTGAAGTTGCACCGATAATAATGCCAAGTAGAAATTCACCTGCTACAATTAATACAATTTTTGAATTGAAAAATTGCGTCACTTCAGAGGTAGAAAATAGGAAACTGCTCATAAATGGCTTGGCAAGACTCATAAGACCGAAACTAATCAGCACAGCAATCGTGGCGCCGATTACCCCGTACATAGCGCCCTCAACAATAAACGGGCCGCGTATAAACCAGTTGGTCGCACCAACTAATTGCATAATCTCAATTTCTTCCCTACGAGTAAAGATAGCCATACGAATAGTATTAAAGATAATCAACAGAGAAATCGTCAGAAAGGCCACGCTGACTACAGTCCCGGCCTTTGCTACCCCGCCACTGAAGCCCACGATTCTATCTACAATTTTTTTGCGGTCTTCATCATAGCTAGTCTCTGCTACAATTTTGGAATAATCAGGTTGTTTGGCAATCCTAACCACTTGATTGATTTTGCCGGGATCTTTGGTCTTTACCTCCAATGAGGCTTGCAGAGGGTTGCCAACCTCACTAGCTAATTTGGCAATTTCTTTATCTTTTTCGCTTCTATTGCTCAATTTATTGAGAGCATCATTTTTGGAAATATATTCGACAGACAATACGTTATTATCAGCTAGTAACTTGGCCTGCAGGTTTTTGATGTCGTCTAGTTTTGCTTCATCGGTAATAAAAATCGTTAGATTTATTTTATCCTTGATAGCATTCAGCTGAGAATTAAGTAGTAGCGCAGAAAAAGCGAAGAAACTGACAATCACTAGTGTTACAACCATAATTGCTGTGGCCGCAGCACTTAGCCAAGCATTACGAAAAAGATTGCGAAAACCAGTTTTGAAAATCCTCCAGAGTGTAATCATAGTACGTATTTACCTACCTTATCATCTTTAACGATTCGCCCCCTGCTCAAGGTAATAACCCTCCGTTTTAGAGTGTTAACAATTTCTTTATTATGCGTAGCCAAAACTACAGTTGTGCCAAAACGGTTAATTTTGATTAATAGCTCAATAATATCCCAAGCATTTTTGGGGTCTAGGTTGCCTGTTGGCTCATCGGCGATTAAAATCTTAGGGTTTCGAACCAAAGCTCTGGCAATCGCTACTCTTTGAGCTTCGCCACCCGATAGTTCAGCTGGATAATTAGCGCTTTTCTCAGCCAAACCCACTAGTTGTAAGATCTTTGGAACGGCACGCTTGATCTCGCTAGTTTTAACTCCAGAAACCTCTAGCGCAAAAGCCACATTTTCAAAAACCGTCAGATTAGGCAGTAGCTTAAAATCCTGGAAAACAACACCAATCCGACGCCTAAGGTGCGGGATATTAGCTTTATCAATAGTGTCATAATCAATACTACCAACAACAATTTTGCCTGATGTCGGCAGTTCTTCCTTAATTAACAGTTTAGTGAGAGTTGATTTGCCGGCGCCCGATTCACCAACAATAGTAACAAACTCTTTCGGAGTTATGTGTAAGCTTACACCCGAAAGAGCCACCGTTTTATTAGGATACATTACTGAAATGCGATCAAGAAGTATCACATTAGCCATTGTAGCCCAAATATCAGCACTAGTAAATGCAGAAGATGCTGTTATTAATCACTCTTCCGCGACAATCGAACAACAGAAAGCTTGATACTTTTTGTCGGAAAGATATGAGATGTTTGATCCCGATTCCGCTGTCCAGCGGATTATCGGGGGAGTTTCGAATATTGCTTATGACAAAAAGAAGAAAGTGTTTAAAGTTGTGAGTCCTTGTCGCAAGACTTTTGTAACTTTTGGTCTATTCAAAAGTTAGGAATTATTTGCGACTTTTCAAAAAGTCGCCCAAAACTTCCGACCAGGACGCAATCAATAAACACTTCAAACTGTTTGGCTTCCAGCTCTGCGGAACTCTCCGGCAGCTGCCGGATCAAACAATCCTCGAGCGTGGAACACCAAACAGCCAGAAGCTTTCTGATTGCTTTATGGTCGGGGAGAAAAATGCAGAGGATAAGTTCCAGCTTCTAGCCTCTAGAAACTAGTTTATTCAAGTAGGCCTCGATAAACGGTTCAATATCACCGGCTAAGACTTTATCGGCCGCTGAAGTTTGTTGGCCGGTTCGGTGATCCTTAACTAAAGTATATGGATGCAGGACATAAGATCTTATCTGGTCTCCCCAGTTAGCCGAAGTGAGCTTGCCGCGAATCTCGGCGATACTTGCAAGTTTTTGCTCGCGAGCAAGCTGTGTAAGTTTAGAAGACAAAATACTTAGAGCTTTTTGCTTGTTTTTTAACTGTGATCTTTCATTTTGTATGCTGATCGTGATACTCGTCGGCAGGTGGGTAACCCTAACTGCGCTATCAGTGGTATTAACGCTTTGACCACCATGACCCGATGCGCGAAAAGTATCAATTTTTAGATCATCAGAATTAATCTCTAACTTTTCTTGGGAAATTTCTGGTATGACATCAACTAATGCAAATGAAGTCTGGCGTAAGTTTTTGGCGTTATATGGACTCTGACGCACTAACCGATGAACGCCTTTCTCGCCTTTCAATTTACCATAAGCAAATTTGCCGGTAATCTCCAAGGTAGCGCTCTTAATTCCTGCTTCTTCGCCATATGAAACACCTACCAGCTCGGCTTTTAAGCCTGATTTATTGGCATATTTAATATACATATTCATCAGCATCTCGGCCCAGTCCATCGCATCTACCCCTCCAACACCGGCAGAAATCTGCAATATCGCTGTCTTGTCATCATTCTCACCACTAAGTTTCAAATCAATTAGTGTCTTTTCTGCTCGGCTTTTTAGATCCTGATATTGTGCCTCAAATTCAGTCGTGTTTTTCTCATCGCTGATTTGCGCAATATCTAAGAGTGAGCTAATATCTGATTTTAAGCTCTCCCAAGATTCAATATATTTCCCCGTCTCACTGGCTTGGATTGTCAGCTTCTCGGCATTTTCGCGATCGTCCCAAAGCTTGGGATTAGCTATTTGGTTTTCCAAATCCGTTAGTTTCTTTTTATCATCAGCTAGCTTTATTTGATCAATCGCCAGATTTACTTCTTCAAGCAAGTTAGTCAATTTTTCGATAATCGGTTTCATCATTTAATTATACCTTATTGAAGGCTAGATTCCCGAGACTAGAGCTGGAGCCTTTTTCCTCACGCGACAATCGAGCAACAGAAAGCTTAATATTATTTCGTCAGAAAG
>JAUYJX010000030.1 GCA_030699245.1 bacterium
GAAACTGTCTGACACTATAAATTATGAGTTTATAACTCGAATAAACCCTAGAATCAAACGCTTTTATATATAAAGACCAAGTCTTAAAGTTAAGTTCGCGACAATCGAGTAGCAGAAAGCTTGATACTTTTTGTCAGAAAGATATGAGATGCCCGATCCGGCAGCCGCCGGAGAGTTTCGAATATTGCTTATGACAAAAAGAATAAAGTGTTTCTAGCTGTGAGCTCTTGTCGCAGTTTTGCTCCACTTTTTAAAAAGTGGAAAAGAAAAGATATTATCTCTCGTTACTTTTCAAAAAGTAACACAAAACTTCCGACCAGGACACAATCAAGAAGCACTACCAAGTATTTGACTTTCATATTCTGCGGAACTCTCCCGACTTATCGTCGGGATCAGACAGTCCTCAAATATGAAGCACCAAATACTTTGGCAGTTTTCTGATTGCTTTAAGGTCGGGTAGAAATAAGCTGCTAGTTAAGATCTGGCCTTATTAAAAAAAGTTACGTTTGACATAAAGGCTATACTGTAATAAATTATTATTCCGCAGAAAGCTCACTAGCAAAGGAAGCAGATCAATGGATACTTCTGAGTATATCGACGAAGAAGCGTTTGAGCAGTTTTGTGTCGCTAATGATCTTAGCGGATGGGTTAGTGGACATGTTTTTTGCGAATTGGTACGTCAGAACCGATCCGGAAAAATCAAAGTTGATTCAAGGTCAAGAAAATCCATCCCCTTTGGTCGGAATACTAGTCCTTACTACAACCGCGAACTCAAGATCTCCGACATAATTGCTCTTGACCCCAATGATTTCTTCAATCCCGGTGTTGGCAAAAAATCTCTGGAGTTTTTGATTGCACTGCAAAACCATCTCAAGGAGGCGGCCCACAAGGAGGCGACATAAATCGCCTCCCTTTTTTCTATAAGCATTAGCATTTATAATGTAGCTAGGCTTTAACGAGGCGGACTATGTTAATTATTAATTTTTTTCAATGGTGGTTTATCAAGGGCTGGTTTGATTTTGGCAAAAAGCTGATTAACCGGCTTGGTTATCTGATCCAGCTTTTTTCCATATCATCACTATTTAGAACTCTGTTTGCACCGTGGAAAAGAATAACTACGGTTGCCGGTAAATCTATTGGTGAAAAAATCAGAGCTGCCCTAGATAATTTGATATCGCGAATAGTCGGATTTTTTACCAGGGTCATTGTGCTGATTGCCGCATTTATTACATTAATACTAACAGCAATACTAGGTTTAGCATTGTTTATCATCTGGCCGTTTACTCCTTTTCTAGTGGTATTTTTAATCTTTAAGGCATTTATATGAATCAGCAATTTAGTTTTTCTAACAGCCTAAGAGTAAAAAGAGCCAAATTAGCCGGTTTGCTAGGGAAAATAATACCCTTAAAAATCAGCTTTATAGTCATCCTGCTGATAGTCGGATTATTGTTGTTAATCAAACAACAAAAAATAGCTTATCTACCCTTAGCCCTAAGCCTAGCCGATTTTATGTTATTGCTTTGGTATCTTTGGGACCTAAAGAATATAAATGAGCAGTCAAAATTAGAAGGCACGCACCTTGATCAGTTGCTCTCTTCCGATATTGTAAACAAAATTAGCTTGCCGATAAGTCCCAAGGATCTGCTTGGGAAAATAAGCGGAAACTGGCAGGCAAACTTTATTTTTACTCGGTTTATATTAGATCCGAATAATTTAGCGCAAATGTTGAGCCTAAATCCTGCAGATAGTGAAATTATTTTTGCTACTGCCCAGCAGCTGGCAAGAAAATTTGAAAAAAAAGTAATTGATGCAGGTACAATCTTGACCGCACTAATTATCACTAATAAGCAGATAGAAAAATATCTTATTTCGATGCAGCTTGATTTTGACGACATAGTCAATGGCTATGAATGGCAGCAACGGCTGATCAATCGTTTCTTTGCCAAAAAAAATAAAGAAGTTTTTGGAGGGATAGGCAGGGATTGGGCATCTGGTTTTACACCGATATTAGACCAATTTGGTGCAAATATTAGCGCCCAGATTCAAAAAGGCAATCAAGATTTTTCTAGTGTAACTAGAGAGGACGTAATAGAACAGATGGAAGTTAATTTGTCCCGCCCTGACCGCAATAGCATTGCCCTAATTGGCGATCCGGGAGTTGGCAAGACCTCACTAGTTTTTGGGTTGGCAGATCAACTGATTCGCGGAAGAGAGGAAGCTGGCAACCTAGCTTATCAGCAAGTATTTAGCTTGAATGTCGGTACCATACTCTCAGCAGTACAAAACGGGTTAGCTGGCCTAGAAGATTTGATTTATAGGATATTTGCCGATTTGTCACATGCCGGTAATATGATAATTTTTCTGGATGAAGCTCAACTTTTCTTCTCCACCGGCACAGGATCTGTTGACATCTCACAGGTGCTGTTGCCACTCTTAGAACAGAATCGTTTTCGTATGATTGTAGCCGTTACGCCCGAAGATTGGCAAAAAATTTCAGCTGCCCGGCCGACATTTTCCCAGATGTTTAACCGCATAGACATTAATGAACCAAATGAGGATGAAGTAGTCAAAATACTTGAAGATGTTGCAATTTCGTTCGAGACTCGCAGTAAAACAACAATTACTTATAAAGCATTAAAAGAAACTTATCGCTTGAGCAATCGTTATATCACCGACAAAGCTTTTCCGGCTAAAGCCATTGATTTGCTGGAAGATAGTCTAAATTACCCGCTAAACGGCTTTATTACTGAAACGTCTATACAAAAAGCAATTGAATTGAGCAAAAGAGTCAAAGTAAGCGAAGCCAGTAGTGCAGAGAAGCAGCAGTTGCTTAATCTTGAGGAAACCTTGCATCGGCGGATGATTAACCAAGAAAGAGCAGTTAGTGTAGTTTCAAATGCCCTAAGGCGTACTAGAGCTGGAGTTAAAAATCCCAACCGTCCTGCTGGCAGCTTTTTATTCTTAGGACCTACTGGTGTTGGCAAAACTGAGCTAGCAAAAGCTCTGGCCAATGTTTATTTTGGCGGCGCAGATAAGATTATTAGACTGGATATGAGTGAATATCAGCGTCCCAGCGATGTGACACGGATTATAGCTGCTGCCAGCAAGGATCAAACGGGCAGCAGCCTGCTCTCTCAAGTCAAAGAAAATCCATTTAGCGTGATTTTGCTTGATGAAGTAGAAAAAGCTCATCCGGATATTTTAAATCTGATGCTGCAAATGCTCGACGAAGGCAAGCTGAGCGATAATTTAGGCAAAGAAGTGTCTTTTAAAGAGGCGATTATTATTGCCACTTCAAACGCCGGTGCTGATGATATCAGAAAGCGTATAGAAGCAGGTCAAAAAATTGAAGATTTTGAAACTGATTTTACCAACAGGCTAATTGATGCTCATATATTCAGACCAGAGCTGCTCAACCGGTTTGACGAAATAGTGCTATTTCGCCCTCTCGCTCAGCAAGAATTAATCCAAGTTGGTAACCTTTTGTTAGCTGAAGTTAATCAGATAATAGCGCCACAAAAAGTTACAGTCAGTTTAACTCCGGAGGCTATGAATAAGATGATAGCAAAAAGTTATGACCCACGTTTAGGTGCTCGGCCGATCAGACGAGCCATCCAGCGTTCGGTCGAAGATGCAGTTGCCAAAAAGCTGTTAAGTGGGGAAATTAAACCGGGAGAAAAATTAACACTTGATGTTGGGGATATAACTTAACTAAAATGAAGTGATATGAAAGACAGCATATTTACCAAGATTATTAATAGAGAATTGCCGGCAGAAATTATCTACGAAGATGAGCAAAATATTGCTATTTTATCAATAAACCCGCATCACAACGGGCACAGCCTAGTAATCTCTAAAGTTCAAGTCGACGAGTTTCAAGATTTAAGCGAGCAGGATTTTTTGAGCACTATGAGTTTGGTTCGCAAACTAGCCAAGGTAATTAAACGTGTCTTTAAACCTGCCAGAATTGGTTTAGTGATTGAGGGATTTGCCGTACCGCACGTGCACATTCATCTTATACCAATCAACCAGCCTAGTGACTTGGATCATACTAATGCCGGCTCTGCCACTATGGAACAGTTATCGGTGGTAGGCCAAAAAATTAGGGATGACATAGCTCGAAATGGGTTATAATAGTTAGCCTATGCTTGTTGTTGTAATTCTTTCAATAGTTCAAGGCTTAAGCGAATTTCTACCGATTTCATCATCGGCACATTTGCTTATTACTCCTTGGTTATTTAACTTAGCAAATCCGGGACTAAGTTTTGATGCGGCAATACATCTAGGCACAGCAGCTGCACTCGTGATTTACTTTTATAGAGATTTTATCAAACTATTTAAAGCCAAAAGCCCGCTAATAAAATACATCCTTATTGCTACCATACCTGGAGCATTAATTGGTTTTTTTGGTGAGAGGTGGATTGATTCTAATTTTCACGAAGCATCTTATGCACCTTTAGTGGTTGGTATTACCATGATAATTTTCAGCGTTGTTTTATACATTGCCGATAAAACTGATTTGCAAAAAATTACCACCAAAAATATTGGCTTAAAAAAATCATTATTTATTGGTTTTGCGCAGGCCTTAGCTTTTATTCCGGGAGTTTCAAGGTCTGGTGCAACCATTACTGCTGGTCTTTTTATGGGACTTAAACGAGAAGAAGCGGCCCGATTTAGCTTTCTGCTGGCCACTCCGATCACCATAGCAGCCGGAGCTTATAAGGCTCTAGGTGTTATCACTCATCCCGGTGATGTATCAATTTTACAGCTAATTGTCGGCATAGTTATCTCAGCGATTGTTGGAATTGTTGTAATTAAGTGGCTGCTAGGCTATTTAAATCGACATACTATGGAAATTTTTGTAATTTACCGTTTGATTTTTGGAGCAGTTGTAATTTCCGTTTGGCTGCTGCAAAGATAGCTAGTTAGGAATCACTTAAGTATTAAGCTCTATTGCTTTATACTAAATTTATGCCAAGACATAAAAACATTCCTTTTTATGATTATATTCATAGTTCAGTATTTGGTATTGAAGATAGCTTAGTTTCCACCACTGGTTTAATTGCCGGGGTAGCAGTGGCTTCAGGTGATAAGAATTTTGTCATTATGGCCGGTCTGATTGCGATAGTGGTGGAGTCGGCTTCAATGGCAGCCGGTGAATTTATATCCGAAGAAACAGAAGTGGACTTGAGCTTCGGCAAACGTCAAACAAACCCTATCCTAAGCGGTTTAATTATGTTTATTTCTTACTTTTTAGCTGGTTTTGTACCGTTACTTCCGATAATTCTTTTTGTTTTGCCGCTAAGTTTGTATTTTTCAATAATAGCAGCAGCTATAGGGCTTTTTATACTGGGTGCAATTAAAGGTAAATTAACTCGTAAAAGTTTAGTAAAATCAGGAATAAAAGTCCTAATTGTAGGCGGCATTGCTGCAATCTTGGGAATTACCGTAGGGATAATCTTTAAAGTTTAAATGAAGCAATTTGATGAGATAAAAGTTTATTGCGATGGCGGTGCAAGAG
>JAUYJX010000035.1 GCA_030699245.1 bacterium
GCATGAACATGAAACGGGCCTAACCCCTGAAGCCTACTTAATGGCCCAACTCGATGCTGCTACTACTGGCCAACCACTGGATATTGAGACTTACACTTGGTTAATCGGAGCATTCTTTACTGAAGGTGCGCAGGCTGGGCAGGTGCCGTTTGCGTACTGGAGTACCGACAATGGTCAGCTGTACCTCTATGCCAACTATCCTGACCTTTCGGATTCTGATTTTGGGGTGCGTTCCACGGTAAGAGTAACTTGAGCTTTAAACCTTGAATTTTTCTTTAATTTTTAACTTTGATATTTTAAATCTATTTATCCGCTGCGGTGAATAGTCACCCGCCTTGGACGGGCTACCGCGAAAAGATACTACCAATTTGGCAGGAATCTTTTAAGCCGATTAAGGCTTAAAAGCTGCTCGGTAGTATTATCTTTCTAAATCTCTTACGTTGAGTAATGCATAGCCACAAACTAAAGTGGCTGAGAAAGCAATCCAATGCCTACCACCTGGTTGTGACTGGGGCTAAAGTAGAAACCGATGTGCATTATCACTAAAGGTACGCAAGCTGGGCAGGTGCCGAATGCGAACTGGAATACCGACAATGGTCAGCTGAACCTCAATGCCAACAATCCTGACAATTCGAATTCTGATAATGGGGTGCGTTCCACGGTAAGTGATCTAGGTAAGCGACTTAAGCCAGCCGCCGAGCATTTTACCAATCTCGGTGAGCTTGGCTTGAGCCTGGAAGATTTTCGTTTCGTTGACGAGACCAAGTTCGAGGAACAGTCTAAACTTAAGCACGGTTATCTCCAATTGAGCATTAGCAGCAATCAGATAATTGGATTTTAATGGTTTAGGGGCATGTTTGGCCATAATTAGCTGTTCTAAAAGCGCAAGAATAGTTGCCTCCAAACTTTGGCCAAGAGAATAACGCCAACGTTTTTCTAGATGTGTGTTGATTTCAACGGTAGTTTTATATAACTCATAGGTGCGATTAATAATGGGTAAAATATCTGACATTGATTTAAGCTTAGCAAATATTTATAGGAGTTGGTATGATTTTCGGGTAGGTAAACGAGCCTCTCGTGATATTGACTTTTTCAGCTATCATCTGGAAACTGAGCTATTTTCGCTTTACCGAGATTTAAACTTTGGTACTTATCGGCATGGTGAGTATAGATATTTTACAGTGACAGATTCAAAACGGCGTCATATCGCTGTAGCCAATGTACGCGACCGAGTGGTGCATCGCTTACTATATAATTATTTGGTTGAAATATATGATCAATCATTTATCTATGATGTGTGGTCTTGCCGTAAAAATAAAGGGGTAATTGGGGCGGTTAAGCGAACCCAGAAACTTTTAAAAAAACACCCATTAAGCTTTGTCTGGCGAGCAGATATCACAAAGTTTTTTGATAGTGTTAATCAAGTGATTTTACTAAAGATTTTAGAGCGCAAACTTGATAACACTAAAGCCTTCAAGTTGCTCGAAGAAGTAATTGCGAGCTATACTACCCCAGCAGGTCAGCAAGCAGCTGGTATTGCTATAGGGAACTTGACAAGTCAAATTTTTGCCAACGTTTATCTTAATGAGCTTGATCATTTTGTTAGTCACACTCTCAAACCCCAAGCTTATATACGCTATGGTGATGATTTTATAGCAATCACATCTCGTCAATCTCAAGCGCATGACTTTCGTCGCCAGATTGGTGAGTTTTTGGATACTAAACTTGCTCTTAAGCTCAACCCCAAAAATAACATTATAATCCCAACCGGTCGGGGTGTGCATTTTCTTGGATTGGGTATTTTCCCATATGGATGGCGGCTTAATAAGCGGAATCTATCGAGAGCTAAACAAAGAGTTAATCAGAAAAATGTGGCGAGTTACTATGGTTTAGTTAAGGCCCATAGCAACTACAAACGCATGAGAGAATTTCAATGGCATTTATTTAATAAGTTTAATGATAAATGAGACACTTCTTTTTGATCCGTACCCCCAAAAGTGGACACCCGTGTCTCATTTGTCTCATTTTCAGGTTATATTTTACAAAAATGAGACACAACCCCTCTTTCTGTGTCTCATTATTCAAGGCATACTATATAAGTAGCGGTAAGGCTAGGTAAAGTCCTAGACCGCGATGCTCAGCCATCTTTCGCTAAAGCTACAGAATGGCATGCCATGTATTATACATATATTTTATTTAGTTCAAAATCTAAAAACTTTTACTACGGTTCTACTAAAGATTTGCAAAAACGCATTAAACTTCATAACAGAGGAGAGGTATTTGCTACTGCTCCCTATAAACCATGGAGACTAGTTTGGTATGCTGCTTTTGAAAAAGAAAAACAAGCTAGGGATTTTGAACTATATCTTAAGTCTGGTTCTGGCAAAGCCTTTGCCTATAAAAGACTTGTAAATTCTGTAGTTTTAAAGAAAGATGATTAGTGTGGCTAATTGGTATTCCGAAGTTTTAACGTAGGATACCTTCCGCCCCAGCCAAACCAACCTCGACTATATTGGGTAATAATGGTATAATAGTACAGAAATGAGGTCCGCTCTTTTAAGTGGCGGATTATTTTTATGATTAAGCCCGATAAAATACGAAATGTTGCCATTATTGCCCATGTTGACCACGGTAAAACTACCTTGGTAGATGGTCTATTGCGTCAATCTAAGACTTTCCGCGAAAACCAAGCTGAAATGATGCAAAATTTAATAATGGACACAGGTGAGCTTGAACGCGAACGCGGTATTACGATCTCGGCAAAAACTACCGCTATAGAGTACGAAGGCTACAAGATAAATATTATCGACACGCCCGGACATGCGGACTTTTCGGGAGAAGTTGAACGCACGCTCAATATGGCTGATGGCTGTTTGCTAATTGTCGATGCTCAAGAAGGCCCCATGCCGCAGACAAAATTTGTACTATCAAAGGCTCTGGAACTTGGGCTTAAACCAATCGTTGTTATTAATAAAATAGACAAGGCTGCCGCCCATATTGCAGAGGCAGTAGAAAAAACATCCAATTTGTTCCTAGACTTGGCTGTTCATGACAAGCAACTAGACTTTCCAGTTTACTACAGCGTAGGCCGTGATGGTAAAGTTTTTAGCGAAGTTCCAAGTGATAGCTCCGCTGAGGGAGATTTAACTCCGCTGTTTGATGCGATTATTAAATTTGTACCTGCGCCAAAGGTAGACCAAAAGGGGCCTTTTCAGATGCTCATTACCTCGCTCGATTGGGACAGCTACCAGGGGAAGTATGCTATCGGGCGCATCAGCCGCGGCAGTATAAAGCCAAGCGACCCAGCTGTGCTCATTGATATCAATAGCCAATCAAAAAATGTAAAAGTTGATAAATTATTTGTAGCAAAAGGCCTTGGCAAGATTGAATCGAACGTTGTAGGCGCAGGCGACATTGTCTGTATCACTGGTATTGACACTGCCAAAATTGGGGCAACTCTTAGTGACCCCGCTCATCCAGAAGCACTGCCAAGCATGGAAATAGAAGCACCCACATTACAGATTGCAATTGGGCCAAACACCTCGCCATTTGCAGGTAAAGAAGGTAGATTTACCACCTCGCGACAGATTGCCAGCCGTTTGCAAAAAGAACTAGAAACCAACGTGGGCCTGCGCGTTGAAGCGCGTGGTACCAGCTTTTTGGTATCTGGCCGCGGGGAACTGCATCTTTCTGTGCTGATCGAAACCATGCGGCGCGAAGGGTATGAATTAGAAATTGGCCGTCCACAAGTAGTGACAAAAAAAGAAGGCGGTAAAATCTTGGAACCCCTGGAGGAGCTTACGCTTGAAGTAGCCGAAGAATACTCCGGCAACGTAACCAGCGAGCTTGGTAAACGCCGAGCAGAGCTTTTAAGTATGGAGCCAAACGCCAAAGGTGCTACCGAAATTATCTACCACTTGCCAACGCGTGCCATGCTCGGGCTACGTAGCCAGCTATTAACAGCAACCAAAGGCACTGTGATAATGAACAGCTTGCTGGCTGGGTATCAACCGCTTGGCAAACCTCTGCAAAAACTGCGTAACGGCGTTTTAATTTCGTTCGAAACCGGGGCAGCTATTACGTATAGTCTTAAAAATCTCGAGGAGCGGGGTACCGCTTTTGTCGGCCCCGGCGCACGTGTTTACCAGGGTATGATTATCGGCTTAAACCGACGCGGTGACGATATGGAAATAAACATTTGCAGAGAGAAAAAACTCACAAATATCCGCGCTTCTAGCACCGATATGACAACACAGCTGACACCCTACACCGAGCTCTCACTTGAAGAAGCCGTCGATTTTATAGAAGATGATGAGCTTCTGGAGGTGACACCAAAAAATATCCGAATGCGCAAAAAATACTTAACTCCAAACGAGCGCAAAAAGCACACAAAAAAGTAAGAAGTTATTGCTTTTGTAATAGCTACAAAGGGTTAGAGATAAGTATATAGTTTAAGCAACCACCAACAATTCCTGGCTTGATGTTTCGGGTTGACATGTTTAGCTAAGAACTTATCTTTAGACCCAATTGGGTCTTTTTTGATATGATTTAAATATGAAAATACTTATTACGGGAATTCCGGGAACTGGTAAATCTACGGTTGCTGAGCAACTTAGCAATAAAGGAGTTAAAACTTACGACCTTGATTTAGCTGACAGTATTTGTCATTGGCGAAGCAAGAAAACCGGTAAACTTACAGACTGGTATTCAGGCATAGGACGTGAGTGGTTAGATGCGCATAAGTGGGTTTGCGAGAAAGATAAAGTGAAACTGCTGGTTAATAGGGCTGAGAATTTTGTGGTAGTTGGTATGCCACACAACTTAGACCAACTACTGTTACTTTTTGATAAAGTTATTTTGCTGCAGTGTAGCGAGAAAACATTTTTGCAACGACTAAAAACTCGAGACAGTAACGATTTTGGCAAAGCTGATAGTGAACAAAAGTATATACTCAGCTGGTACAAAGACTTTGAGCGTAATATGTTAGCTAAAAATGCCATACCTATTGATACCGACAGGCCACTTGATGTTGTTGTGAAAAATATTATTACAAAGCTAGAATAGTTCTAATCTGAGCCACCACGGTCAGCCAAGAATTGAAACTTACAAAAATTTAATGCCAAAAAATTCGTATTAGCGCAAAGGTAGCAATTGCCGCCCAAAAAATATTTAACACCATTGGCTGAACGTCTTTTTTATAATAAGTGTCAATGATTATACTAAACGCTCCACTCAAATTGAGAATTTGGTAAATCAGACTAGAGCTGGTAATGATTCCAAAGCTGAGCATCCCATAAGCTCCAAGAATCGCCAGTACTCCATACCAGCCTAAAAGTTCAACAACCCGTTTATTCATTGCTTATCATTATATCCTCATAATTAAATTAGTTCTAATGACAGTTATCACCCAAAGCCAATGAACTTATTTATGCTGAGTTTATCGAAGGATGCTTATAGAGGGCCATATTAGTTTCTTTTTGTTATGATTAGACTATGAAAATTTTACAACCATCTGATAAATTTTTGCGGCAAGTTTGTAAACCTGTAACTCGCAGGGAAATTCATACCAAGCAATTCCAGGCAACAATTGAACAAATGCTTGATTATGTTTATGGAAAAAGTAATAAAGGAAAAAATAGAGATACAAACAAACCAATGATAGTTGGCTTGTCAGCTAATCAGTTTGGAATTAATAAAAGAATCTCGATTGTTGATCTGGCCATTAGTAAAAAAGCCTTTAATGATATATATGTCTTAATCAATCCAGAAGTTATTTGGGCATCTGAATCATTGAAAGAAAGTAGAGAAGGTTGTGTCAATCTACTTAAAATTTGGGGGTATCTTAACCGTTCCAAAAGAGTTATTATTAGAGCTTTTGATCGTTCGGGAAATAAAATACAAATTGATGCTAGCGGGCTAGCTGCTAAACTGCTACAGCATGAAATAGATCATTTAAACGGCGCTTTGTTTATTGATCACTTAAAAGATCCTAAGAAAGCTCACTATGTTTTAGATAAAGAAACAAGAGCACATAAAAAAGCCGGCAAGAATTGGAATAAATTTATTGATGTTTCAAAACTAGTGAAACCACTGTAAAGTTCTAACGTCCCTGCCTACCGGCAGGCAGGGATTACTATCCAAACCAGAACATCTACCGTAGTTTCTGCTATAATTTATTTATAAAGAATTTACTTTGGGATATAATAAACAAAAATTAGAAAGGAGGGATTAAAATGCGTGATATCGACGGTAAATATCAAACCACAGGCGATATTCAAAAAAAAGACGGGACACCAATACCAATGGATGAGCCACTTTTTTTATTTAGAGGAAAAGACAAACTGTTACCTCGGGTTTTGGAGCAGTATAAAGAACTGTCAAGAAATGCCGGCAGCCCGCAGCAACAGCTAGATCTGCTGGATCAGCGTATAGCTGAAGTTAAAAAGTGGCAGACCGAAAATCCTGACAAAGTCAAAATTCCTGACTAGAATTATCAAATCAATGAATAGCCTTAGCGCCTTTGATTTTGGTTGGGCTTAAAATTCAAGACTAACGATAAAGAGAAAATAAATGAAACAAAGAAAATGGCTTAACCGATTCCTAATCATTGTAATTACGATTTTTTTGATATTAGTGAGTTATCTGGCAGTTATTTATAGTAGTTTTAGTGACCCTACAAAAGCCAATGCCTTTTTACGCAAAGCCAAAACTTATCAATATCTGTCTGAAATTATCAAGATTGAGACAAAAAATAAAATAAATCAAGAAGGTCAAAATCCATTGCAAACCTTTATAGCTGCTGGCTTAACTAATCAGTTAGTTACCCCACAAGTGGTGGAAAGTTTCGGCATACCGACCATGAAACTTGTTTATGGCATCTTAAAAGATCCGGCACCTATCACTGGTAGTACAACGATAGACACAAGCGAATATAAAAAGCAGTTAATGGGTCAAGTAAGCCGTCTTAACTTGCCCGAATTAATTACCACTACAGTTAATAATGCAATTAACTCCATACCAGAAAAAGTTACTTTCACCAGTCAGACAAAAGATCAAAATAATTTGCCTAAACTTTTAAATATAGTAAAAGCTGTCTTTAATAAATTAAGTACTGCATTAAATATACTAATTATTGCTCTAGTTATTTCACTTGCTGGGCTGATTGCTGTTAATTTTCATATACCAAAACGCTTTTTCAAATCAACTGCGTGGTCATTCGGTATAGCCGGAACCATTGTCTTTACTAGTTCATACTTTTTGCCGTATATTATCCATCGATTTACTCCGCGCAGCAGCGATCCCTTGATCGGTAGTCAAATAAATGGTCTAATAAATTCAGTAGTTAATCGCTTATTTGAGCAATTAAGAATACTATCAACCATTTTTATAATCACCGCACTAATAGCATATTTGGTATATCGCTTCGCATTTCCAAGTAGAAACCCAGATGATCCGATAGCGAAACTTAGCTAAAAAATAATTAAAAATGATCACGCATGTGCTCAAAGGAGTAGTCCCAATCAGCATCAATTTTCTTATGCGGATTAAAGATATTCTCTGGATCAAAGATTTGTTTGGTTTGTTTAAACAGGTCAATTATTTTTTTGTCATACATGTGATCTAGAAACGGTCCACGAATCAACCCGTCATTATGTTCGCCAGAAAGCGAACCGCCGTATTTGATAATTAATTCATCAACTTCTTTCATACATTTTGGTATTTTTTCCCGTTCAAATTTTTTGGTCAAATCCATCAGAGGAATAATATGAAAATTTCCTTCGCCCATATGACCGGCAATGGTGTAGAGTAGATCATATTTTTCAAGGATTTTTTGAAGCTTTGGAAAAAATTCGGGCAGGTTTTGCGTTGGTACGACTAAATCATCAATAAATGGCACAGTATGCTTGTTTTTGACATTTTTGCGAAGCAGATTAAAACTTTCTCTGCGAATCAACCAGTATTTTTCACTTTTTCTCTTGGACTCTGCTTCATGCATAGATAAATGGAAGGGCTTTAACTTTTCACGCAAATTATCTAATTTTTGCTTGATAGTTGATGCATCATCTCCCTCGAATTCAACTAACATCACTTGTTTTGGCAAACCGTGAATCAGCATAAAGAGATCAGGGATAAAACTTAGAGCTAGGCTGATAAATTTCTTCCAGCCAAGAACTTTTCTGAATTTAGGGAAGAACTTGATTGCCAGGCTTAGGGTATGATCATCAAATGTTTCAAAGCTAGTTGGTTTGAGCGGCGTAACGGTGTTAATAATTTCAGCTAAGTTATTTATGTTTGGCAAATAGATAACCAGAAGACCTGAGAGCGGTTGAGATTCAACCAGTTTTAGGCTGATATCGGTAACCAAACCTAAAGTGCCCTGCGAGCCGACAAGTAGTTTTGTCAGATCAAAGATTTCATCTTCCTTGTTCCAAATATCCCATAAATTATAACCAGTAGAGTTTTTGGCAACTTTTGGTTTAGCGGCTTTGATAGCATTATAATTTTCATCTACAAGTTTATAAATTTTATGATAAATTTTGCCTTCAAAATCGTCTTGTCTAAGTTTTGCTTGCAGCTCGCTTTTATTTAACGGCTTTAGATGATATTCTTGACCGTTGGCTAATACCACTTTCAGTCCAGTGACATAATCCTCGGTTTTACCATAAGCTAGTGATTTCTCACCCCCGGCATTATTAGCAATCATCCCGCCCAAGGCGCAGATATTTTTTGATGCTGGATAAGAGGGGAGCAGTAAATTATGCTTGAGTGTTTCAACTTCAAAATCACGGTAATAAACCCCAGGTTCGACATTTATCTGATTACCGTGAATAGAACCAACGCGTTTAAAATACCGCTCAAAGACTACGATAATCGAATCATTAATTGCGCCGCCGCTCATATCAGTTCCGCCGCTTCGAGCGGTTATCGACAAATGGGGACTAATCTTTTTATTGTCTGAAACAAACCTAACCAGGTTTTTGACATCTTCAACGCCTTTGGGGAAAACTATCAAATCAGGCTCGATCTCAAAAATACTAGTGTCGTGGCTATATAGCTTTTTATTTTTTTTGTCATCAACAACATCACCACGAAAAAACTGAGACAGTTCACTCTTGATATCCATAATAGATAAGTATAAACCTTATGGCTAGATTAGAAAACCTTAGTTGTCAGGTAAAAAAGCCTATGCTAATCTAAGTTAAAGTGAATAAATAAAGATGAAAAAAAGAGTAATTATCGTTGGAGGTGGATTTGGCGGTATTGCTACTGCGCTAAGTTTAGCAAAACAAAAAAATCCCAATATCCAGGCTGTCTTAATTAGCGACAAAGTTCATTTTGAATATCAAGCGAGGCTGTATAGAGTTGTCAATGGCTACTGCGCATTAGAGGTTTGTATACCGCTGGGAAAAATTTTTAAGAAATATAATATTGAGATAATTGAAGATTTTATCGAAAGTGTTGATCTAGGTAAAAGGGAGCTGGTAGGAAATAGCGGATCTCGTTATTTTTATGATTTTGTAATACTAGCTATGGGTAGTCAAACCACTTACCTTGATATCCCGGGACTCAAAGAGTTTTCTTTTGGATTTAAATCAATCCAAGAGGCGCTGAAATTAAAGAGCCATCTGCATAAAGTTGTCGAAGAATGTAAGGATAGCATTCCGGAAGATAAAACTAAACTGGCTCATCTAGTGGTAGTTGGCGGCGGGGCGAGCGGAGTAGAACTGGCCGGGGAATTGGCTATCTATATGCGCAGACTTACTAAAATGCACGGTCTTGATTACTCCTTTGTTACCATTGATTTAATTGAAGCAGCACCAAGACTGTTGCCGATAGTTGACGAGAAAGTTTCAAACAAAATCACAAATCATTTACGAAAATTAGGAGTAAATATATTTGTTAACCGTGCTGTAATCAAAGAGGAAGTTGAGCAGGTATTTCTTAAAGATATGCAAATGAAAAGCGCAACACTAATCTGGACAGCTGGAGTAAAGCCTAATGATTTATACGGGCAAATAAAAGGTTTGAATTTTGATAAACGAGGCAAGGTAATTGTTGATAAACACTTGCGCGCCAAAGGACATCAAAACGTCTTTGTAATCGGCGATGGTGCCTCAACAACTTATAGCGGGATGGCGCAAACAGCAATTAGCGAAGGTAAATATGCAGCTGAATTTATTGGCGGAAATTTAAAGAAGCAAACCTTAGAGTCTTATCAACCGAAAAAACCGATTTATGCTATCCCGGTTGGATCGGGCTGGGCAGCAATCGCTATTGGCAAGCTGAATATTTACGGCAGATTGGGGTGGTGGCTAAGACGTTTAGCGGACTTGAGATATTTTTTATCAATCTTGTCTTTTATTGAAGCACTCAAAGTTTTTCGCTACGGCACAAAGATCACTGAGTCTTGCCCAATTTGCTCGAAAGAAGCTAAGTGATCATGCTCAAAGGCAACTAATCATTTCTTGTTTTTAAACCTAATAGATATATAATGTTATTAAAACTAAGGAGAATTTATTTATGATGGATTACAATATGATGTCTGGAACAAACGGATCGAATATGATGTTTTTTGCCTGGCTTGCCTACAGCCTGTTGGTTGCGCTCTCGGTCTTAGCTATTGTGGCTTTAGTAAAATATATTAAAAAATAAATAGCAAAAATATTAATAATAAACTGCCTCAGACAATTAACGGTCGCAACAATTGGTAAACTTATAAACTATTTTTCTTCCTTTGGAAGTATTCTTTAGTTTGAAAATCACAATAAACACTAACCAAACTATTGCCAAGAGCAAGATTGCCCAAAAGCTAACGGGCTGGAATAGAGCATAGAATAACAATGTTAATGTTAAAAGGAAGGGCAGACGAAATATCAGAAATTCTTTCTTGCTCCGTTTTTCAAACAGATAGTAGATACCGGTGATACTTTCTCCCATCAACAGAGCTAGCAGTGTGCGGTCCTTAAAGATGCCGCCAAGATAGAGCACAAATAGTCCTATCCAGGTTAGACTGACTGCTAAACAGATCGCGCAATATGATCGAGAAATTTTATCCTTGATTAAAACTAGCAAAGAGAATAAAAGGGCAATTGAGATGAGTGCAAAAAACAAACCGGTCATTTTTCCACCTATTTAACAAGCCAATACTATCATATATAGTATAGTATATTCAAGTATGCTAATATAGTGATAACTAAAAATTTCGAAGTATGGAACTATTAGTAAACACTTCAATACTGACAGCTTTCTTTGCCGGCATTGCAGCTTTATTTGCCCCCTGTTGCATTACTATTCTTCTACCAGCATATTTTGCCTCAATTTTCCGACAAAGATCAAAGGTCTTTCTGATGACCTTTGTTTATTTTTTGGGTCTGCTGATAGTATTTCTTCCTTTAGGGTTGGCTGCCGCAACACTAACGATTTTTTTTAGTAAGTACCATACAATTATTTTTGTACTGGCAGGTATTTTTCTTTTGGTTTTGGGAATAAGTTTAATTCTGGGTAAGCAATTTCGTTTACCTTTTAGGATTCATCCGACCATGAAGGGAAGTAGCTTGGGATCGGTTTTGGTATTAGGTATTATCTCCGGTATTGCTACCACCTGTTGTGCGCCAGTGCTGGCAGGAGTAATTACTTTATCTGCTCTTCCAGGTTCAGTAGTATTGGCCGAAATCTACACCCTTACCTATGTATTTGGAATGGTTGCCCCACTGTTTATTATGGCCGCATTGATTGATAGGGCAAATCTTATGGACAAACTCTACCGCTTAAATAAAACATTGGAATTCAAACTTCTTGGCCATCGCTTTGCCACTAAATTAACCAATCTTATTGTCGGCTTAGCTTATACGATCTTAGGTGTGATTGTTCTGGTTCAATTCCGAAATAACCCCTTAGCTTCGCATTCTAATTTTCAGGTTGACTTCAATATTAAAATGACATATTTGATGCGAAGCATCAATAAGTTTACTGGATTCGTTCCCCAATGGGTCTGGGCAATCGCTTTTCTAATTATTGTTCTTTTGATTGCCAGAATAGCCTTAAAGTCTAACAAGGAGAAAAAAGATGTCACAAGACGTTAATAAAAAGAAATCAGTAGTAATCTTCATGGTGGTGGTAGGCTTAATAATTATCGGATTAGTCACATTGTTTGCATTAGGGAACAGGAAAGAATCTAGTTCATCTAGTAGCCAAAGTCCGGAACTTAATCAATGGGTGGGTAAACAAGCTCCTGACTTTACCCTCAAAGATGCTAAGGGAAATGAAGTCAAATTAGCAGACTATCGGGGCAAAAAATTGATTTTATTTTTTACGGAAGGTTTGATGTGTTATCCAGCCTGCTGGAATCAAATGGCAGCTCTAGGTCAAGACAAAGAACTAAATAACGCAAAAGTTGCCACTTTGTCCATTGTCAATGATTCAATTAGTGAATGGGATAATGTGTTACGTAAAATGCCAGAACTGGCTTCGGAAACAGTATTATTCGATACAGACAGACGTATATCATCTCTGTATAATGTGCTCGCGCTGCCATCTTCAATGCATCCGGGAGATCGACCAGGACATACTTATCTGATATTAGACGAACAGGGAATTGTTCGGTTTGTAAGTGACGACCCACAAATGGGTGTGCGTAATAATGAGTTGCTAGAAGAGATCAAGAAAATGGGAGGGAATTAATTGTATCAGAAATTATTTCGATTGCAGGAAGAAGTTTTCAAGGTCATTGCCAACCAGAAGCGGTTGGAGATTATTCAATTACTCAAGAATCGGGAACTGTCTGTCTCTGAAATGATTGAAATGTTGGGTATCAAACAAGCTAATCTCTCTCAGCATTTGTCTTTACTGAGGAGATATGGCATAGTCAATGCTCGAAAACAAGGACTTAAAGTCTACTATAGTTTAGCCGATAAAAAAGTAGCCCAATCTTGTGAGTTGATTAGAAAATTCTTACAACAACAAAACAAATACAACTCAAATATTACCGATTTAGTTAGTTTAGATGGAAATGATCTTTATCCAATCGTCCAAGATCCAGTTTGCAAAATGAGAATTAGTATCTCGGAAGCTGGTGATTTAGCTCGGTTTGATAATAAAACTTTCTATTTCTGTGCTTCTGGCTGCAAGCAAAAGTTTAAATCAAGTCCTGATAAATATCTAAAACATATAAAAATGGCTAAAAAGGAAAAAAAGCTTAATGCAAGAAGGAGCTAATCTAAATAGATATTATTGGCTTACCGTTAAAAATTATAATCAATCTAGCATAATTTTACTGCCTTTTTATTGTTCTTATTCAGGTCTACAATAAAACTGATGTTTTTAATAGCTTTTCGCAATTTAATCCAAGAAAAGACAAGACTTCTTATTAGTATTGGCGGAGTAGCTTTTAGTGTTCTGCTGATTATGATTCTACAGGGACTATATCAGGGTTGGAACTTTAAAATGGGAGAATATATCAGGACTATCCCTGCTGATTTTTGGATAGAGCAAACTGGTGGTAAAGATATGTTTCACAGTATTTCAATCCTTCCCGCATCTGCTAAATCCCAGATTGAACAGATCGATGGAGTAGCTTCAGCTAAACCCTTTAGCGGTCGCCGTATTGCCTTTGAGACTAATGGCAAAGAGATAATTATCTATCTTGTAGGTTATGATAATCAGACTGGAGCTGGACCAGTGAAGGTAGTTCAGGGTAAATCAAATCTAGCTAATGGTGAAATA
>JAUYJX010000048.1 GCA_030699245.1 bacterium
TTTTGACTCCGCGCTCCTTATATATTTCAGTCAGTTCAGCAACAGCTTTTCCTACCCCGCAACCTGTATCTAATATTTTAGCTCCTCTTCGGAAAAAATACTCTCTTCCGCCAAACTTTTCCTGTACTTCATTTGCTGAACATGGAGTAATGATGACTTCTCCGTCGTCTAAAGAAAGATGGAAGTATTTTTTTGCCAAAGAAACGGTATTTTCATCGGTTGTATCTTTTGCCGCTAGCCATTTATAGTACCCTGCTATCATCTTTGCTAGTATGTGGGTAATGCCACCCCCGTTGATTACCGGATACGGATCATCCTCCGGAAAAAGGAAGCCAGAATATGCAGCAGCACCTCTTGAAAAATACTTATATAGGTCACCAAAACTTCTCTCAATCTCCTCAATCCTCGCAGACATAATTGAAGTGAATTCTATCATACTCTCACAATGTCGGGGATGAGAGGATTAAACATTAACTGAGAATTTCTTCGAGTCTATTTTTCGGAAAAAGATCTTTTGGGTAAATTTCAATTAAAGTAACTTCTGAATCCTTGCAAATTTGTTGTTTCTTTTTAATTTCTTCATCGTAACGCCGTGAGTCTTGCGCTAATCCAAAGTATTCTACAAAAACATTGCTGGATAAAGACCAATCAGCAGTAAATTTGCCTTTAGGATAGGGAGTTTCTTTTTGATGATCAATATTATTTTTGTAAAGCCAGTTATCAATTATTAGTTCTGAAACTGAATTACAAATATGACCGTCTTTAGCAATACATTTACGCCTTTTATACATACGTTGGTTAAGAGAGCGATGGGGAATTAATGCTGCTGCAATAAGAGCTTGAGTCCAAGAGCCAAATTGCTTAAAACATGTTGTACTGAAGCTGCATTCTCTCTTGGTAGGGGTTCTGCCTAATTTCTGTGCTAATTTCTGAAGGTCGCTAATGATTTCCTTTTTTGATTTCTGATGGTCTAATCCCCAGCATTTCGAAGAACAATAATTCTTCTTTGCTTTAACTGTATTGCCGCAATAAACACAGTATCTGTACTTTTTGTGTTTTAACCCGTTTTCAGGGCCAATTATTATCATGGCGCAACGTGTGGAACAAAAATTACGAAATGATCTATGACTGGGGATTCTTTTAAACCTATTAGTGCAATTGGGGTTTTCGCAGATTAGCTCTATTTGTTTGTTTCTAAATAAAGATAGGCATTTAGCTGAGCAATAGAAGTTGTGGCCAAATTTTTTATTTTCATTAATATACCGATTATCTTTTAAGAAAGTTTTACTACAGTAGGAGCAGGTAATAGGACTGAATGCCATACATCCAGTATGTACCGAAAATAACCCAAATGTCAATACCTACTTTTAAAGCTAAATAATGTCCTATAGTCGGGGATAGCAGGCTCGAACTGCTGGCCTCACGGTCCCGAACCGTGCGCGCTACCACTGCGCCAATCCCCGTTAGGCTAACATTATACCTTCTTTAATGGTAAAATTATATATAACTGGCCCTGTAGCTCAGTAGACAGAGCAGTCCCGTCCTAAGGGAAAGGTCGGGGGTGCAATTCCCTCCAGGGCCGCCAACATGAGCAAGTATTTCAAACTAATATTTATCATCCGGTTTATTGGCTATTTGGTGTTTTTTGCGGGTTTGATCGGTTTTATCTTTATGCTGGGGCCGCTGGTCCAGGCAGAAGCCGGCTACAGACTGGATAAGGCTTTAAGAGTTAAAAGGACTGTTCCAAATGTGGTTATATCCGGACAAGAGCCTGACCCGGGACAGCCGCCTCAGGAATCGGCAGGCGGGCCGGTAAATTTCAGTAATGTGAGTGCTTCCGAAAACAGCATTATTCCGGTCTCAACCGAATATGGATTGGTTATTGAAAAAATAAATGCCAATGTCAAAGTAATAGCCGGTGTCAATCCGGCCAGTGAAAGGGAATATCTTACTGCTTTGCAACAGGGAGTGGCTGAGGCTTTGGGTTCCACTCCTCCCGGACAACCCGGAAACTTATACCTTTTTTCCCATTCCACAGATGCCCCCTGGAATATAGTCCGTTTTAATGCCGTATTTTATCTCTTAAGAGAATTGGTGCCCGGAGACAGGGTCATTGTCTTTTACAAAAACAGAAGATATGACTATGTGGTTTTTGATAAAGTCATTGCCAAGCCTGATGATATTTCTTACCTTACCAACCGATATGATTCTCCTGTACTAACCTTGCAAACTTGTGATCCGCCGGGAACGCTGTTAAATAGGCTGGTTGTGAGGGCAAAGCTGGTCAACACTTAAGTTACTTAAAATGTTAGAATAAAAAAATGTCCAAGCGCTTTATTTTTACAATCATTACCTTGCTGGCAATTGCTATTATTGCTGCTGTAGCCATTTTTTTGGCTAAAGGCTATACTTTTTCTGCAAAAGAAAAGCGGATTGTCGGTACCGGCATTATTACTATTTCTTCAGAACCTGATTCCGCTTCTGTTTTTATAGACGGACACCTGACTACTGCTACT
>JAUYJX010000012.1 GCA_030699245.1 bacterium
ACCTACCAGTCTTACAAACAGTTGATCCTGATGGATATATAAAAAAGGGCTTGAAACTTTTTGGCGTCGAAGGGCTTTTCTTTAAGAAAGCTGACCCAATAATTATTGAACAATTAACCGAGAGAGGGCTGATGTTTAACGCTGAGCAGTCAGAACATACTTACCCTTTTTGCTATCGCTGTGACACACCCTTGCTTTATTATGCAATCAACACTTGGTTTATAAAAGTATCAGCCATCAAGGATAAATTAATTAAGTCTGCCCAGCCGATAACTTGGACACCGGCACATATCAAAGAGGGTCGATTTGGCCAATGGTTAGAAGGAGCACGCGATTGGGCTGTCAGCCGTAATCGCTACTGGGGTGCGCCAATACCTATTTGGGTAAATGAAAGAGATGAGACTGATTATATTGTGGTATCGAGTATTAGTGAGCTAAAAAAACTAGCTGGCCTCAAATCAGACATTAAAGATTTGCACAGGCCCTATATTGACGAAATAGTGATTAAAAAAGACGGTAAAACTTATCGCAGAGTTGAGGAAGTACTTGACTGCTGGTTTGAATCCGGTTCAATGCCTTATGCACAATTTCATTACCCTTTTGAAAACGAAAAAGAGTTTAGACTCGGGTTTCCTGCTGATTATATCGGCGAGGCTTTAGAGCAGACAAGATTGTGGTTTTATGTATTGCATGTGATATCAACCATTCTTTTTAGTAAACCAGCCTATAATCATGTGCTTGTCAATAGCATGATTATGGCTGCAGATGGTCAGAAGCTGTCAAAGAGATTAAAGAATTACCCACCCCTAGAGGAAGTTTTCTCTAAGGAAGGCGCCGATGCATTGCGTATGTATTTGCTATCAAGCCCGCCTGCCTTATCAGCCGGTTATATGCGTTTTAACCGCGATAGCCTAACTGATATCAGCCGCAATTTATTTATAACACTATATAACAGTGCATCGTTTTTTAGTATGTACGCTCAAATTGATGGATTTAAACCTAATACTAACGAACCGAAAGATTTAACTAATACTTTAGACATTTGGCTGGTTGAGAGAATTAAAAAAACAACAAGTGATTCAACACTGGCTGCTGAAAATTATGATCTCGCAAAGGCGACAAATTCAGTTATCGAATTGGTTGACGATTTATCCAACTGGTATGTGCGTCGAAGCCGCCGAAGATTTTGGAAAAGCCGCAATGACAGCGATAAGACTGAGGCTTATCGTACATTGTACTGGGCACTAATTAAGACTTGCCAATTGCTTGCCCCTTGGTCACCATTTATGAGCGACTATCTATACCGCCATTTAAGTGAGGGTATAAAGGGTGTAGAGCAGTCAATTCATCTGACGAATTGGCCCGAAGTAAAAAAATATGACACAAAAATCTTAGATCGGATGAATTTAGTCCGTAATATCGTTACCCAGGGCTTAGCAATTAGGGCCAAAGAAAAGATAAAAGTTCGCCAGCCACTTGGTAGCCTAGAGCTGACTTCTCCGATAAAATTTTCTAATGATTTGCTGGAAATAATTAAAGAAGAATTAAATGTAAAATCGATTAAACAAAAAACTAGTAAAAAACTGTCTATTAAATTGGACACTAATATTACTCATCAACTGAGATTAGAGGGTATTGCCCGTGATTTAATACGTCATATCCAAAATAGCCGCAAAGAAGCAGGCCTTAATGTGGATGATCGCATAAAATTATATCTGCAATCTGACGATCAAGATATCCTCGATGCCATTAATATGTTTTCTAAGCTAATTAAGAACGAGGTTTTAGCAAAAGAATTTATGATTGACGGCAAAAAATTAGACTTCAAAAAAGAAATTAAAATAAACCAAAAAAACTTGATTGTTAATTTGAGCAAAATTTAAAGATAATGCTTAAACTCGGCTTTTTAAAAAAACTGGACTGGATAATTATTGGTTGCGTACTGTTATTGAGCGCCATTGGACTGATAATCCTATATTCGGCCAGTATTAAAGCCGCGCAATCATTTTCCCCGATAGATGCTTCCAAGCAACTGTTTTATGCCCTGTCAGGAATCATTTTGCTACTGCTTTTTGCCTGGTTTGATTATCGACTGCTTAAAAACTATACATTTTTTCTCTATATTCTGATGCTAGTTATGCTTTTGATAGTGGAATTTTTCGGCAAAAGCGCACAAGGTGCTACTCGCTGGATTGATATTGGGTTTTTCCAGTTGCAGCCCTCCGAATTTGCTAAGCTAATTTTAATTATTGTGCTGGCTAAGTTTTTTGCCAAAAACTATGATCATAGCTCAGAGCTGAAATATCTGCTGATCTCGCTCATTTATTTAATTATCCCGGTAGGACTCGTTATGGCTCAACCTGATTTAGGGACTGCATTGGTTTTTATTGTTATCTGGCTGAGTATGGTATTAGTTTCCAAGGTAAAAAAAATTTATCTGGCCGGTATGGGAACAATTGCATTTCTATCATTGCCGGTTATTATTTCCCGGCTTAAGCCCTATCAGCGCAGTCGCCTGATTTCACTTTTTCGTCCCACCGCGGATCCTTTAGGCACGGGCTATAATGTTAATCAGTCAATGATTACTGTTGGCAGTGGCGGCTGGTTGGGACGCGGTTTATCATCCGGTACGCAAACTCAGCTTAATTTCTTACCCTCACAAAACACTGACTTTATTTTTGCAGTATTAGCAGAAAAGCTCGGATTTATGGGCGGCATTTTGGTAATTGTCCTATATATGGTACTGATGATCAAGGGTATTCTGGTAGCCAGAATCAGCAATGACAGATTCGGCACTTTCTTGAGCATTGGAATTGTCGCCATGATGCTTTTTCATATAATAATCAATATTGGCATGAATTTGGGTATTATGCCGATTACCGGCATTCCTCTGCCATTCTTGTCAGCTGGTGGCTCAATTATGCTGGTTTCAATGATCTCAGTAGGCATTTTAGAAAGTATTATTGTCAGAAATAAGAAAACATTAGTATTTAATCAGTGAAAAAACTAAGAATAATCGCAATTTTTTTGGCGGCCACAGTAGCAATCTTTGTCGCAATAAATTTTCCCAGCATTTTTAATAGATCATTATTTAGCCGAAGCCAAATAGCTTCTTTCGATCGAGGGCAGAAATATAAAGTGATAAAAGTTTTTGACGGCGATACAATAGAAGCAAATATCAATAACCACACAGAAAAAGTCCGTTTTATAGGTATCGATACACCGGAAACCAGCGATCCCAGGAAAGTCGTTCAGTGTTTTGGTCGTGAAGCGTCTGATAAAGCCAAGCAGCTTTTAGAAAATAAAAATATTTACTTCTATTGTATCGCCGTCAAAAACTTTGATAACTTTATATTTCTGCCCTCGATCAAAAGAAGCTAGTTGGCTTCGGCTAAGCAGTGACCTGTTAAAAATACTGGGAAAATTTATTGTCACAAAAACTGTTGCTATGACT
>JAUYJX010000018.1 GCA_030699245.1 bacterium
GGGCTATGAGCTAAATCTTATTGATACACCTGGCCATGCAGATTTTAATTATGAAGTATCTCGCAGCTTAGCGGCCTGCGAGGGAGCACTCTTGGTGGTTGACGGATCTCAGGGAGTTCAGGCGCAAACTCTAGCCAATGTTTATCTAGCAATTGAGGCAGGACTGAAGATAATCCCGATTATTAATAAAATAGATTTGCCAACAGCACAAATCGAACGAACAGGAAAAGAAATTGCTAAACTTCTTGACTGTAGCGAAAAAGAAATTATCAAAATTTCCGCCAAAGAAGGCAAAAATATAGAAGAAGTACTCAATCGTATCATTAGTGACATCCTTGCGCCAAAAGGCAATGAATCAGCAGCACTTAGGGCGCTGATTTTTGACAGTATTTATGATGAATATAGAGGTGTAATTTTGTATCTGCGAATAGTTGATGGATCTTTGATGACCAATGAAACGATCAAACTAATGACTGCAGATAGCAACTGCTTGGTAGTCGAAGTTGGACACTTTACACCGAAAATGATGCCAGATAAGAGTTTAAATTGCGGACAAATCGGCTACATGGTAACTAATTTAAAATCATTAGCTCAAGCACAAGTAGGTGATACGATTACATCTGCCAAAGAGCCGGCAAATATAGCTCTGCCAGGTTACAAAAAGGTCAAACCGTATGTTTATGGAGGTTTCTTCCCAATATCTAGCGAAGACTACCAAGCGCTAAAAAATGCCTTAGAGAAATTGAAACTAAACGATTCGGCTCTTGAATACACTCCAGAAAACTCAGCCGTACTTGGCTTTGGTTTTCGCTTGGGTTTTTTAGGCCTGCTGCATCTAGAAATCGTCAAAGAACGTTTGGAGCGTGAGTACGACTTGAGTTTGGTGGCGACTAGTCCCTCGGTTGACTATAAGGTAATTACTACTTCAAACGAGGAGACTGATATCAAAAATGCTGCTGATTTACCCGATCCGAGCAAAATTGAGCAAATCAAAGAGCCTTGGATCAAAGGCGAAATCATCACGCCTGCGAAATATTTAGGATCAATAATTCAATTGATTGTAAATATTCGTGGTGTACAAAAAGATTTAAATTATCTTGATAAAGATAGAGTACTAATAAATTTCGAATCCCCGTTAGCAAAAATCTTAACTGATTTCTATGATAAATTAAAAAGCCTAACTAGTGGTTACGGATCATTTAACTATGAACCTAGTAATTATCGAATAGGAAAATTAGTCAGGCTCGATATCTTAGTCGGAGGGGAGATGGTAGATAGTTTAAGCAGTATTGTTCACCGTGATGAAGCTTACAATATAGGAGTAAGAGTCATTGAAAAGTTAAAAGAAATTATCCCGCGCCAACAGTTTGAAGTCAGTTTGCAAGCAACAATTGGGGCAAAGATAATTGCCCGAGAAAACATCAAGCCTGTTGGTAAAAACGTTACTGCTAAACTTTATGGCGGCGATGTCTCGAGAAAAAATAAATTATTACAAAAGCAGAAAAAGGGCAAAAAACGGATGAAAAAAATCGGCAAAGTCGAAATCCCACCAGAAGCCTTTATGGTGCTGGTAAAAAAGGATTAACTCTTGCAAATTTAATAAACTTGTCAAAAGGCTGATTTTACTTTATAACTTGACAAGAAACATAATATATACTATTATTTCGATTAATCGCAAGATTGGTACCACAACCCTTAGGAGGACAGAGAAATGTCATTGCGTTTCAGTTTGACGAACTGGCTCGAAAGGCTGGTTCATCGACTTCAGTGCGGAGTATGGCAGCATCATCCAGTGATGTTTCCACCCCGGCGTGAGATTATCGAAGACTTCTTCGGTGATGTCTACGAGGTTCATGACTGTAGCTTCTGTGGTCAGATGTACATGGGCAAGCACCTCGGCAACGTTCTGCTCGAGAACGTAGACGGTGAAGTCATCTACATCGGAGTTCTCAAGGCCGATAGGTTGAATCCCTACCTCAATCAGGGGTACACCGTTCGCAACCAAATACCCCTTACAGCCAACTAGCGACAACCCTCAACACCCTGCTTTTGCGAGCAGCAATCACATAAGTGAAACCTCGCAACCAGCAGGGTTTCACTTATTATCCTTTTGCTTGCCTATCATTGACTTATACCTGCTAGTGCTATAAAAAAGCCCTTGGGTGAGAATTAGTTTATTTAGCACTCTTGACATGAGAGTGCTAAATTTTTATACTTATATAGTTAGCACTTAGCTAACTTAACTGCTAAAAATGACCAAGCGGCAAATACAAATTCTAACAGAAATTATCAGGAAATATGCAGATCGCGCTGAACCTGTAGGGTCATTGTCTTTGGCAGAGCACTTTAACTTGAGCCCGGCTACCATCAGGTATGAAATGGCTGAACTAGAACACCTGGGTTTAATTAGTCAGCCTCATACCAGTTCAGGCCGTATACCAACAGATAAAGGCTATCGGTTTTATGTCAATAATCTCTCTGGTGTGCAGCCGAAGTCACGCAGCGCAGAGACTATCAATAAAAGGGTTGACTCACTCAAGGATAAATCAGAAAAAGCAATTAAAATTGCTGCCGAAACCTTATCTGATCTAACCGGCAATATGGCACTAGCAACTTTAGACGAAAATGTTTATTTTTACGGATATAACCAGCTATTTTCACAGCCTGAATTGAGTGATACATTTCATACCCAACTGGCAGCCAGATTTCTTGATTCTCTGCAAGACTGGCTATCCCATAGCTTTACCGATGATAATCTGAATATTTTTATCGGACATGAGAATCCAATAGTTAAATCTAGCGGCCTAACTATGATACTCTCTCGGTTTAACTCTCCGCTGTCAGAGAGTAATTATATCGGTATCGTCGGCTCAACCAGACAAAGTTATGAGAGAGTGATTAGCTTAGTTGATTATGCTGGCAAAAAACTGGAAAAAGTAATTAATAAATAAGGAATATGAAAGAAAAAAGAACCAGAAAAAGTCCGAAAAGGGATGAAACCAAAGAACTGATAGCTCATTTGCAAAAGCTACAAGCCGAATTTGAAAATTACCGCAAACGCACAGAAAAGCAAAAAGCTCACTTAGTCGATTTGGCAAAAGAAAATTTGCTTGAAGAACTGCTGCCGGCACTCGATAATTATGATCGCGCTACCAGTCATTTACCTAAAGAATTGGAAAAAAATTCTTGGGCAGTTGGAATGCAAAGTGTTGGTAAGCAGTTAATCGACATTTTGGGGAAAATGGGAGTGAAGAAATTCAGCTCACTTGGTCAAAAATTTGATCCCCATCGTGATGAAGCTGTTGAATATGTCGAGTCGGATAAACCGGAAGGCACGGTGATTGAAGAAGTGGTTAATGGGTATGAACTAAACGGGCGAATTATCCGACCAGCAATAGTAAAAGTAAGTAAACATAATATAAATTAATAAATTAACTAAAGGAAAAAAATATGAGTAAAATTATCGGAATAGATCTAGGAACCACAAACTCAGCAATGGCTGTGATGGAAGGTGGTAAACCAAGCGTAATTACTAATATCGAGGGAGCCCGCACTACCCCGTCAATCGTAGCGATTGATAAAAAAAGTGAGAGACTGGTTGGCCAGACAGCAAAGCGCCAAGCAGTGATTAATCCGGATAATACGATCTTTAGCGTAAAACGTCTGATAGGTAGAAATTTCGACGATCCTGAAGTGCAAAGAGATATCAAACTGATGCCCTATAAAATTGAAAAAAGCGGCAATCACGTCAAAGTCAAAATGGGTGATAAGAGCTATAGTCCAGAAGAGATTTCGGCAATGATTTTAGCTAAACTCAAGGCTGACGCTGAAAAATATCTGGGTCAGCCAGTAACAGAAGCGGTAATTACTACACCTGCTTACTTCAATGACTCACAACGCCAAGCTACCAAAGATGCTGGCAGAATTGCCGGATTTGAAGTAAAACGGATTATCAATGAGCCAACTGCTGCGGCACTAGCTTATGGTCTAGAAAAGAAAAAGGAAGAAAAAGTTGTAGTCTATGACTTAGGCGGTGGCACCTTTGATGTTTCGGTGCTAGAGCTAGGCGAAGGCGTATTTGAAGTCAAAAGCACCCATGGTGATACACATCTGGGAGGTGATGATTTTGATTTAAAAATTATTAATCATTTGATTGAGGAATTTAAAAAAGATCAGGGTGTTGATTTGACAAATGACAAGGCCGCTATGCAAAGACTCAAAGAAGCGGCTGAAAAAGGTAAAATTGAACTCTCCACAACCGCTGAAACTGAGATTAATATCCCATTTGTCACTGCTGATGCTTCTGGGCCAAAACATCTGGTAATTAATTTATCAAGGGCAAAACTGGAGCAACTAGTTGGTGACTTGGTAGAAAAAACCCTAGAACCATGTAAACAGTCCCTAAAAGAAGCCAAACTTGATAAAAAGAATGTTAATGAAATCATCTTGGTTGGCGGTATGACCAGAATGCCGCTAGTGCAGAAAAAGGTTGAAGAATTTTTTGGCAAAAAGCTCCTCCAAGGTGTAAACCCTGACGAAGTGGTAGCTATTGGCGCTGCTATTCAAGGCGGGGTACTTGGCGGTGATGTCAAGGATGTACTGCTGCTTGATGTGACTCCGTTAGCGCTGGGTATCGAAACTCTAGGTAGTGTGATGACCAAATTAATCGACAAGAATACCACAGTGCCAGCTTCTAAAAGTCAGGTATTCTCAACGGCTGCTGACAATCAGACTTCAGTTGAAATTAACGTATTGCAAGGCGAGAGAGAGATGGCAACTGACAATAAATCACTCGGTCGTTTTATTCTCGATGGCATCCCTCCTGCACCACGTGGTGTACCACAGATTGAAGTAAGCTTTAATATTGATGCCAATGGTATAGTGAATGTTAGCGCCAAAGACAAGGCTACCGGTAAAGAACAGAAGATTACCATTACCGGCAGTGGATCTTTAAGCGAAGAAGAGATTAAGAAAATGCAGACTGATGCCGAAACACATGCTCAGGAAGATAAGAAGAAAAAAGAGTTAATTGAAGCCAAAAACCACGCTGACAGCTTGATATATACTGCCGAGAAAAGCCTCAAAGACGCGGGTGATAAAGTTAGCGCAGATGATAAGAAAGAAATCGAAGAAGCTGCAAAGGCATTGAAAGAAAAATTGGAATCTGAAGACCCAGAAGAAATTAAAAAACTTTCAGAAGATTTAAGTGGGAAACTTTCGAAGATAGGCGAGGCTATGTATAAAGAAGAACAGAAGACGAAGGACAAAGGGCAGAAAACAGAAGAAGGACAGAAGGAAGAAAACCCTTCGGCTAGCTCAGGGTCATCTGACAAGTCAAATGAAAA
>JAUYJX010000022.1 GCA_030699245.1 bacterium
GATTCCTGCATTGGCAAGAGCAATGGCATATTGCTCTGCCTCACGAATATTGTGTTCAATTGCTTCTATTGTGCCATTGCCGATATATGGACCAGCAATAAAGACAATTTTTAGGAGGTTTGCCTCCAGATGTGACCAGGAAGTTTCATGTGAATTAGGCATCTTGCCTCCTTATTTTGTTGATGAACTCTAGCCGCCTAATAGTGGTTTTATTATCCTATTATACTAATTTTTATCAACCATAAGAAAAAAGACCGGTGCTTTGAGGAAATGGTGTTCCTTAATTACATCTTCTCCATAGGTGATATGCCGATTAGTTTAAAAATTTCTTCGTTAACCATAATATATTTATCAATCAATGCTAATTTACTGCTTGCTTCTTGCTTTGGCAGTTTAATAATTGTTTCTGACTCATAATAGTCGTGAAAGCAGCGAGCCAATTCAATAGCTTGGGTCAACAGATTATGAACTCTATAGTTTGTTGATATTTTTACAACGCTGTCCCTGATTTTAGAAATTTCTTTAATTAATCCCAGTTCCTTCTCGTTTAATTCGTGATTTATTACAGATGATTTGGTTAGTCTGGCCTTTTTAGCTTCACGGATTATAGAATTAGCCCTGACATAAGAGTACATTAGATAATAAATCGGGTTATTCTTACTTTGCTTTTTGGCCAGATCAATATCAAAATCCATATGCGAATTAATATCTCGCAAAGCAAAGAAAAATCTGGCTACATCGCTAGGAATTTCAGATAAAAAGTCTTCGATAAGTATAATATTGCCTGCACGCTTACTCATCTTAAACTCTTTGCCGCCTTTGATTAGTCTAACGGTTTGGGTCCACATAATATGTAAATTACTAAAACCTAAAAATTCCATGGTTTTTATCAGTCTTTTAGCTTGTCCGTGGTGATCAGGACCCAAAATAATAATTGCTTGATTGATTTTGCGATTTTCCAGCTTATCTAACTGATAAGATATGTCTTTGAGAAAATATGTTTCACCTTTATCATAAGATCTAACCAAAACTTGATCATCTTCCAACCCGACCTTTTTGCCATCTAGCCAGATGGCGTTGTCATATTCTTTGACAGCACCTAGCTTCTCTAGTCTTTTAAGAGTCTTATTATTATTTAGCTTTGATTCAGGAAAAAAGCTATCAAATTCAATCTTGAGCTGGGTTAGTTCTGGTTTGACATGCGATTCAAATAGAATTTCAGTAGCTTTCTTGCCTATATCATAAAAGTTAGCATCAATTACCTTTTGATCATTGCCTAATTCCAAACTAATTTTTTTAGCCAACTCATCTACGTATTTGCCCTTGTAAAATTCTTCTTGCTCCTTTTTGCTAAACTTTTTACCCAGTTTGTGCTGGATTGTCTTGCCGAGATTAACTACTTGATTACCGCCGTCATTATAATAATATTCTCGGGTAACTTTATAACCTTGGCTAGCCAAAATATTACCTAAAATATCACCAAAATATCCTGCCCAGGCATTAACCAGTACCAGCGGTCCGGTGGGATTTGCAGAAATAAACTCTATCTGGGTGGTTTTACCCTTGAATTTGTCGCTGCGGATAAAATTAGCTTTAAGATTATTCAAGTAACCAGTCCAAATTTGCCTCTTTAGGGTAATATTTACAAAACCGTTACCTGCAACTTGGCATTTTTCGATCATATCTGACTTATTGAGTAAGCTAGCGATATCAGAAGCAATATTTGTTGGAGATTTTTTCAGATTTTTTGATAATCTAAAAGCTACATTCAGCGCAAAATCACCGAATTGCCCCTCACTGTACTCAATTGTATTAGCTATATCAAAATCAGTATCTCCTAAGAGATCCTTGCAAGAAGTCTTTATTGAATCTACTACCCGGTCTTTGATATCAGACATATTAATAAATTATACCCCACACGACTTTTATTAACCAAAATATAACCGTAAAATAAAAAAAGCTTATGAAAACAATTGCCTCTAACAAAAAAGCCAGATTTGACTACGATATCAGCGAAAAACTAGTAGCCGGTATTGTTTTAACCGGTGCAGAGGTCAAAAGTGTCAAATCCAGCCATATATCACTCAAGGGTAGCTTTGTCTCGGTAAAAAATGGCGAAGTTTATTTGAATAATGCTCATATTTCTCCATATAAAATGGCTGATAATTCCAAATATGATCCGGCTCGGGCGCGTAAACTTTTGCTGCATAAAAAAGAAATTGATAAAATCCACGGTTTATTAGAATCAAAAGGTGCCAGCGCTGTACCACTATCTGTAAAACTAGATAGAAATCTGATAAAAGTCGAGGTAGGCATTGGTCGAGGCCGTAAGTCATACAGTAAAAAAGAATTGATCAAGAAGCGCGATCAACTGCGCGAAGCTCAAAGAGAACTCAAATAAAGAAAATGGCGGTCAAATAATCGACCGCCAAAAACCTATACGAAACTTCGGGTGAGTTAGGACCTAATCCATCGGTAAACGCTGTCGAGGTATCTTTCTAGCTCCTCTATTTCTTCGTCTCTCAAGCTAGAGAAGCCCTTCCCGATCA
>JAUYJX010000024.1 GCA_030699245.1 bacterium
CCCGTTAGAGATAAGAAGCGTTTAAGACGATTTTGGATATATCTCTTACCCACCTCTAACGGGGTTTTGTGCCAATTAATTTTTCGAATTCCTTACCTTCAAGGGTTTCTTTTTCGATCAATTTATCAGCTATTAAATTAAGTTTAGCTCTATTAGCTTTAATAGTTTTTTCGGCTTTATCACTAGCCTCTTTAATAAATCTGGAAATTTCCTGATCAATTTCACTAGCTACTTCTTCAGAATAACTACGGCCTTCGGCTATAGTTCTGCCCAAAAATACCGAGCCCTCATTCTCACCAAAAACCAGGTTAGTTAGCTTTGAGCCCATACCATATTCTGTGATCATCTTACGAGCTAGGTTGTTAGCATGTTTAAGATCACTCTCAGCTCCTGTGGTAATATCTCCAAAAATTAATTTCTCTGCTACTCGACCGCCCAAAGCCATGGCCAATTCATCTTTAAATTCCGCTACGGAGTGCAGATGTTTATCTTCTACTGGCAAACTCCAAGTGACTCCGCCTGCCATGCCACGAGAGACTATTGAAACTTTGTGCACTGGATGACAATTTGGCAACATATGTGAGATTAATGCATGACCCGCCTCGTGATAAGCAGTAATCTTTTTTTCTTTGTCACTCAAAATTCGCGATTTGCGCTCTGGCCCTAGAGCTATTTTTTCTACAGCTTCATGAAAATCTGCTCGTGTTATCTTTTTACGATCAGACCGAGCTGTAAAAATCGCTGCTTCATTAGCAATATTTGCTAAATCAGCACCAGACAGCCCTGGGGTTTTACGTGAAACTTCCATTAAATCAACGTCCTTGTCCAGCGGTTTTTTCTCACTATGAACTTTGAGAATTTCTGCCCGGCTCTTCATATCTGGCAAATCAAGCATCACTCTTCTGTCAAAACGCCCTGGTCTTAACAAAGCTGGGTCCAATACATCAGGGCGATTAGTTGCAGCCATTACTATTATATTCGTGCCCTGTTCAAAACCGTCCATCTCAACCAGTATTTGATTTAGGGTCTGTTCCCGCTCATCATGACCGCCGCCAAGCCCCGTGCCCCTTTGTCTGCCTACTGCATCAATTTCATCGATAAAGACGATACAAGGAGCATTTTTTTTGGCTTTGTTAAAAAGATCACGAACCCTAGAAGCACCGACACCAACAAACATTTCCACGAACTCTGAACCAGAAATATTAAAGAATGGTACTCCAGCTTCACCAGCTACAGCACGTGCTAACAAAGTCTTACCCGTTCCAGGGGCACCGACAAGTAAAACTCCTTTAGGAATTCTAGCGCCCAAGGATTCGAATTTAGCCGGATATTTAAGAAATTCAACTACTTCCTGAAGTTCAGCTTTGGCCTCCATAACACCGGCTACGTCCCTAAATTTAACTTTGCCTTTCTCTAAACCAAAAACGCGGGCGCGACTTTTGCCGAAACTTAGTGCTTGGTTATTTGAACCCTGAGCTTGCCGCATTATAAAGTAAAAGAAGCCAATAATTATTGCTATCGGCAAAAATGCCAAAACTATATCCAGCCATTTACTGGTTGCATCGTCAGGGTTTTTTGGATCAACCTTAACTTTTTTATAATCAATCCCGTACTGAGACAAACTAGTACCTTTTTCCTTAAAAGACTGTTCTTTGGTGCCGTCTTTCAACGTAACTAACAGTTTATCGCCGGTTACTTCTATTTTTTCTACCTGATCAGCACTTGTTTGTTCAATAACTTTGCTCAAACTCACTTCAGCAGGTTTAGCTCCATTGGTGCTAGCAAATACCAAAACTGCTACTAAGGCCAATAGGCCAATTGTTAAATAAATAATGTTTTTGGAAATTTTTTTCATATCATCTCACAAATTATTTGATAGCTAGGTTCATTTTCTCGCGATATAAAACGACGGTCGCGAACTAGTTTAGGCAGCCAAACCAGCTGATTATTACTATCAACTATAACTGGCCAGTTTTGGCGTTTAGCCTTTGGGATTTTTTTATCGACAAAAATGTCTTGAATTTTTTTGCTGCCATATGTCCCAACAGGATGTATTCTATCACCAGTCTGCCAATTTCTGATATATAGTTTAGTCGGCTGAATTAGGCAGTGATCATGTTTGATATCGCTAAAACCTCGGCGCAAACTGATCCGGAAATTGCTAATTTCAACAGCTTTATTTAAACTTAAGACTTTTACACCACTCGCAAAAGGACTTGTGTCTTCTTGTCCGTCAAAAGCGATTATAAACTTATCATATGTTCTGATTAGTTTCAAGCCAGAAATTAAGTCATAATTCTTACCGTTACCGCTGGCATTTAAAATGGATAAAGCTCGATTAATCACATCTTTGGTTAAGCTAATGTCACTTTTAAGTTTTTTTAAAGCGTAAGCTATAAGATTAGTCTGCACTATTTTGCTAAATTTCAGAAAACTATCCAGGTCAATTTCGATAAAATCCTCATTTTCTTTCGAGATTTTTGCGTAAACTTGGGGAAGTAACCAATCTATTCTTAAATTAAGCTGCTCTATTTGATCAAGTTTATTTAGAAAATCTTCTTTGAAGCCGGCTTGCAGAACTGAAGCAAAAGGAGTTAATTCACTGCGGATTAGATTCCTTGAATAATCCAAGCTTTCATTGGTCAAATCCTCATTATAGGACAGGTTATTTGAATTGGCGTAAATAATAATTTGCCCTTTGCTAAAGCCGATCAGCGGACGCACAATATTATCGCGTTTTTCTTTTAGCGCGCCAATACCAGCCCTATCGCTGCCGCGGATAAGATTAAAGATCGAAGTTTCTAAACGGTCATCGCTATGATGGCCCAAAACAATAAGATCCGAATCCGTACCTTTGAGAACGGAATTTAAGAAATTGTATCGGCTTTCACGTAAACTCGCTTCGTCATCAGATTTATTATTGAGTTGCCCTAGATAAAATTCATGTCCATACTTGTCAGACAACCTAGCAACCAAAAATGCGTCCTTGGCTGAACTATCGCGGACTTTATGGTCCAGATGAGCTACATTAATCTGCCAGCCGTAGCTGGCTTGCAGTTTACTTAGCAAATCTAGCAGTACTACCGAATCAACTCCACCGGAAACCGCCACCACCAGCTTGGATTTTGGCGGCAGAAGCTGAGTTTTTTCCAGATGTTTATCTAGCAATTCTAACACATTACTATTTTAGCTTAACTTAAGCTTAAGTAAAAACGGCTATTTTTTATGGCTTTTCTTATCTAGTCTATCTAAGCGCAGCATTTTAAAGCCGATATAAACTACTAGCGCAATAACCAGAAAGTCTATCATTGCAGCAATAAAATCACCCCAAAGGATTTTAACTTGACCAATTTGCAGGAACCTTTGTTTAAGCTCCCCTGTTGCGCCTAAGAAAATACTTAAGATCGGATTGATAATATCGGCAACTAATGAGGCAACAAGTTTGGATACCGCTGTACCTAAAATAAAACCAATGGCCAGTCCCACGACACCTTGTTCGCGGATAAATTCCATAAAACCTCTGGCATGTTTTTTCATTTTTTCCTTTCTAACTCCTTTTCTTTATCTCTATCCAGAAGTGGCGTGCCACGTAAATGACGCTAATGTAGTAACAGGATGTAATCCGTTCTACAGTAAGAAATTTTTCGTGGTGGCTGAGGCTGGTATCCTACGTTAAATCTTCGGACTACCTATCGCCTTGGCGAAAGATGGTGGCTGAGGCTGGGATCGAACCAGCGACCTGAGGCTTATGAGTCCTCCGCTCTAACCTACTGAGCTACTCAGCCATAGAATGCTGCTCTTTAATTTTACCAAGCTGTGTAACCAACTTCGACGCTTCGGTCGAAGTCCCGACATAATCGTCGGGACTGAGCTACTCAGCCCTGTCTGGCGTCAGGCAGGCTCGTCGAAAACATGTTTCAACTTAAGCAAAGATATTATAAATGTATTAGCACCACTTTGCACATATTTTATCCTCCATAAGAGCTATGGCCTCAGTAGTTCTACTGACTGATGAAAGATATTAGAATTATCCACAAGAAAGAGGCCCTGGTTTCCCAAGACCTCTAGGTTGGTAGGTTGTTCGCTCTCAGCTGCCTTACTTACGATTCCTGTCAGTAGAGAGGGACATCGGAAGTAAATCTCGCCCGCCTACGTTCAGCATGCAACTTTGCGAGGTTATCGTAAAGTTCTTCCTTCTCTTCGTCATCCAGCACAGCTTTGGTGTCCCATAGATTCATTGGTTCATTAGCAGCCAAAGCCTCTACCAACTCATCTGTATCTGAACATATCACCACAGATGAAAGTGTATAGAAAATAGACTGGCGAAAGTCTTTGCCCACTAAGTAAACTTTTTTCTGGGACTTCTGAATAGTGCTGCCGAGAGCAATGCCACATTCGATAAGTGCGCCAAGAAGGTTATCGTTGGCTAACAGTATGAAAGCATCACATTCGTTTGCGGCTTTAAGCATCTTTTCTGCTGCTACCCTATTTATGTCTGGATAATCCAGATAGGGTTTTTGAGGAGAAGTGTCGATTGTCCAATCGTACACAAACTCATGGCCCTGACTAATAAGCAATTGCATGAGTTCTTTCAAACTTCTTTCTGCTACACCAAGTTTTCCTGCAACATACAGTTTCATTACCAGCACCTTTCCTTGACAATGAGCCACCAGTTTTTGGTATAGTTTTAATTTAAACTTTAAAGCATAAATTAACAACCATAACAAAAAAGACCCTTTCGGGTCTTGAAGTATCCCCCTTCGCCAAGGCTTCGGAAGGATAAATAAGTTCTTTGGCTCCCTTCGACGAGCTGGATTCGACAAGTTCACCACAGGTCAGGGTCTACGACCGGGTGGTGATGCGCAGCCAGTCCGAATCCGCCAACCGGCGGAGAAGGATAGGATGTTAGAACTAATATAGCTAAACTTTTTTAGCAATTACCTTAAGCCAAATTTTCCCTGTCCGACTATCACCTTCTTGGTGTGTTATCTGAAAACAATACTTGGTGAGTATTTTTATAAGCTCATCCATGGACCAGTAAGAAAAGAATCTCGTGTATTTATAGCCATAATCTTTCTCGGTTATATCAGATTCACCTTTACCTGCTTTAACTGCAATATGGATTATACCGTTTGGTTTTACTACTCTTTTTATTTCTTCAAAAACAGTATGTATATTTTTTTTCGGAATATGAAGTAAGGATGCTTTAGCAAATAATCCGTCAAAACTACTATTTGCGTACGGTAGTGATCTCATGTCTCCTTGTATAAAGTTTACTGATGGATTTTTAGCTCGTGCAATCTTAAGCATATTATCCGAGAGATCAAAACCATCAACTTTCAAACCACCTTTAGCTAACTTAGCAGAATCAGTCCCTGGACCACAACCTAAATCTAATACCTCCGCACCTTTGGGCAATAATTTTATAAATAGGTTTATATATTTATCATCCCAAGTATCTTCTAGGTGATCTTGGTGATAATCGCTGGCTATTTTATTATACGTATCACGTATTTTTCCAGAATTTTTCATATCATAATGCTATCATAAAAGACCCTTTCGGGTCTTTAAGTATAAGTACTTTGGCTCCGTGTGGTAATGAATGTTAGAACTAATCTTTTAGGAAATCTTGTCTGAATTTTTCTACATTTGATTCAAATGGTAAGTCACTTATCTTTTTTACTTCCTTAATTTCTTTTGGTAAACCTGAAATATCAAAATAGCGAATTGGCCTTTGTAACTTCTTGAATGATTTTATCTCAGAAAGTATGCCATCGCTGATATCGCCAAAAACCCACAACTCATCACATCGCTTGAGTAAATTATTGTTTCCATTACGAACTATATCTCGCTCAACTAGTTCATAGAGATAGTAACCAAAAGTATTAAAGGGGTTTACTGGCACTGCTCCTTGTTCAAAGACATATTTACATATCAACATCCGTTGATGGAAGTTATGAGCCGATTGAGCAGCGAAAATGACCTTTTTATCTTCCTGTAGTTTGTCTGCAGTATGTTGAAACTTCTCTACCATATGATAATTATATCAGAAAGAAAAAAGACCTATTTATGAGTCTTTATGCATAAGCTCTTTGGCTCCGCGTGGTAATGCGTTGCTAGTCCGAATCCGCCAACCGGCGGAGAAGGATAGGATGTTAGAACTAAATTAATGCTTACCGTTTAAAGACCCTTAGAGTTTCTTTTTTCTGCCGAGATATGAATGTTTGCTACCTTTTTCAATGGTTCGGTTTGTTCCGGCCCGTTCAATACTTTTCGCCATACCATATCTCGCAAGCTTGAAAATGGTGCCACCATAAGTTACATAGTTAGCTAACTCTTCATAAACATCGTGTTTTTTATCTTCATCCCAAGAATTAAAATCATCAGGCTTAGTAATTACTAAAGTTGGGAATGTTGTTAACTTTGGTTTATACTTTTCTTTTTGAGCAAGTTCAGTTTGAACACGTTTAAATGGACGAGTAGGATATAACAAAGCTTGTCCGTTAGTTTTTAACACTCTGAGCACCTCAGCCATAACATCTGCTCCTTTTTCGGGGCCAAGATGAGGCAACATCATAAGACTAACTACTCGGTCAAAACTTTCATCAGCAAATGGTATTTTAGTTGCATCAGCAGCTACCGTTTGAGCCTCTCCCTCTGGTGGAACAATACTGTAGCCGGCATCAAGTCTAACTACTTTCGCCTTGTGGTCTGATAGAGTAGCTATTTCATCTGCCATTGGTGAGTCCCCTGCTCCAATGTCTAAGATTAGTTCTTCTTTTTTACCCAAAGATTCACCAAAAAGCCTTTTATATACTTCTAAATCACGGTTGGAACGGACAATAGATTCTAACTCTTCTTTTTGCGAATACGAATTACTAACTTCTTCGGGTTGGGGTGATAGTTTTTCGCTCATATTCTAATCATACCAAAAAGAGACCTACTTGGCCTCTTTGAGTATAATTTCTTTGGCTCTAGTCATAGAACCCGGTCTATCAATTCTGGGTGTCCAATTTGGTAGCGGGGGCCCTCCTTCGTCCGCTGGCCAGCGGACTTCGGAAGGGCAAGCAGGACTTCCCGACATGTCGGGACAGGCTTCACCTTCGGTTACGCTTATTTGATCATTTTAATCATTGTTCTAAGTGTAGTTTTACCACGGCTAGTTTTAAGATATTTTTCTCTTCTTTTCGCATCTTCTTTTGAATAATATGCTTCATAATGCACGAGGGTAAAAGGACGATAAGGTTTGGTGGAACGTACATAGCCATTTTGGTGATAAGCAAATCTTTGTTTAATATTTTCGCTATAACCTACATATATAAAATTCTTTTTTATACTTTTTAATATATAAATGTAATAAAACTTCATAGTACTTGCACAAAAAAAGACATAGCCTTATGTCAGTATGGGCAGGTACAATTCTATACCTGCCATCAGGCCAATTCTTTATTGGTATTACCAGGTGCAGAATTGTGCCTGGTAGCGGGGGCAGGATTCGAACCTGCGACCTCCGGGTTATGAGCCCGACGAGCTGCCACTGCTCTACCCCGCGTCAACTTTTAAATCAGCTTACTATTTTAACTTTTTGCGGCCTTTTGGTCAAGAACCGAAAAGAAAGTCTAGCCATTGTTCAATATTCGTTTTTGGTTTAGTTTTTTTGCTTAATGGCTGTTCGGCTTCTAATTTTTCATTTTCTTTTTGGGCAGGCACAATTATGACTGCTTCACCCGGTTGCTGTAAATTAAGTTTTTCGCGAGCGGTTTTTTCTTTGAAATTATCAGTTTTGTAATAGGATATCCGATAGCTTAAATCTTCAATTTCTGATTGCAAACGAGATATTTCTTCTTCTAACTTGTCAGCTTTTTGTTTGAGTTTGAAATTTTTTGAACCGACATCAGCTAAGGAAACGAAAATATAAATTACCAGTATAATTCCAACCCAAAAAGTTATTTTATTATAGTCAAAGAAATTTTTCATTTACTTAAATAATAATCAAATTGAGCCGCCTTTACCAGCTGCCGCCACCTCCGCCGCCACCTCCGCCGCCAGAGAATCCGCCTGACGAATAACCGCCCGAAGAGGATGAAGGTGTAAAGCTAGAGGAAACTGAAGACGAAAAATCACTTGATAAGCTACTGGCGATAATTAGCGGTGTGTAGCTGCCATAAGGTGAGTAGTACCAATCACTTGATTTTTTCAGATCCATCCCTTCGAATTGACGGGCCCAGTCACGCTCAACCCCTAATGCAATAGCATAGGGTAAAAATTTATTAAATAATTTAGGATTTTTCTGGGGTGCATCACTGAATTTTAGACGATCTTTTTCGGTTACTGACAAAAACAGCTTAAACCCCGCAACTAAAGCCCATTCCTTATATCCCCTATCAGAATATCTAGTACGTTTGGTAAGAGCAGTTCCAATAATTACACCGATCAATGCAAAAACCCAGCCAAAAAGTGAGCCGGAAAATGCTGTACTAACTTTTATTAGTACATAACCTACCACCACAATCACTATAAATCCTATCCACAATTTGCCAGTATATTTTTTCTTTGGCGGTTTGGCGTAATAACCTTTGTCTTGTAGACTGTCTTTTAAGCTGTTTTGGACAGTTTGGATAGCTACTGCAGCATCATCTCTTTTAATATCTTTCAAGTTAATGACTTTATGGCCATCTTCATTTTCGCTGGTTAGAAAAACCATATCAAGTAAGGTTTTCTCAAAATCACGCACATCACTATAACTTTTAAGTAAATGGAGTCTATATTGAGCTTTTTTAAATGTTGATTTAGCTTGAATTTGTTCGATTTTGATATAACCTCTGACTGCTAGATCGATTAGAGTTGCAGTTATTTCCGTCATATTAGCTCGATTATCATTCAGCAGACCCATTTCAGCTGGTGACAGATCATCGGGCGGTTCGTACTGTGCAATTATCGTTTGATTAGCTAATTTGCGTTTATCAGCCATCCAAGAGAAAAATCGCCAGATCATACCAATTAGTACTGCTAACCCTCCGATGACAAAGCCAATATATTTTTTCCAATCTATCGGTGGAGCATTCGACGGGGCTAGATAATTAGTAAATGAATTTTGGGTAATTAGAGAGTTTAGGGTTAGTCCTTGACCTGGGTTTATAGAACTATTTGCTGATATTTGTAGGCTGTTGGTACTACTTGTGACCAGACAATCCTGCTGAGTCGAGCCGGCAGCTCCTGTGTAACAGCGTGAATTTAGTATTTGTACATCAGGTTCAAAAGTCACCGATCCTGTTGCTTTATCTATCGGTATTTCCCACTGATTACCGGTAATATTCCAGTTGATGTAGTCGCCTCCGTTATCTTTGGTGGCAACCGGCCAGATCTGATAAGTTATTTTGTAAATATGCTGATCGGTAATAGTTTTATCCGGATCACCCAGACGGATTATCTCCCAATTACCGCTTTGGGACTGATCGCTTCTGACTTGGCCATTGTCTATACTAGCTTCAACAAATTTGAAATTATAATAATAGGACTGATTTGTACCACTAATTTTAGTAGAAATTGGCAGATAGCGCTTGATGCCATGCCGATAATTACCCGCAAAGTCATAATTGATTGTCTCGGTGATAGTCGCAATATTCTCTTTTGAGACAACAATTTGGGAATTAAAATTAGTAATTTGTTCGCCACCGGCTGCAACTGCGCTAAGGTGAGCAAACAATAGACCAGATATTGTAATGATAAGAAATAATAATTTACGCATAATAATGGTGGGGCTCTCTGTTGAGATTTGGAACCAAATCAAGAAAGACCTAATAGAATTTTACCAGATGATGAAGTCACAGGATATGGCTCAGTACCGAGTTTGATTGAAACCAGTAGTAATATTGTCTTAGTTGATACTTTGAGGGAATGGCATTTTAAGAAAGTTCTTTACAAAACCTTCTTAGCTGTATTACATATAAAGTAATGATTTATTAATGGAAGAAAAAATGAGTGATGTAGAGAACAAAATAAAAAAAGAGTTAATTAATACAGGTATTTTTCTTGAGGGCTATACTTATAAATTGTTTAGTCAGTGGAATAACGCAAAGTTTACGACTTATCGAGAATTTCCATTCCATAATAAGAGTGGTGATTTTGAAATTGAAGGATTAATTGATGTACTGGCTTTAAGAGGTGTAGAGCGTGGTTTAGCAGGAGATAATATCGAATTGGTCTTGCCAATCGAATGCAAAAGAGCAGACCCTGTAATAAAACATTGGGTTTTTGAATCTTTTCCTCCTCAAACCGATAAGAACAAACAATATTTCTTAATCTCTGATGGAAATAAAATATCTTATACAAACGATTACGACTTTCCGAAACTAGGGTATTCATCCGTTTCAGATTATGAAAATGCCATAAATGTTTTTGAGTTTAACCAAGAAACA
>JAUYJX010000025.1 GCA_030699245.1 bacterium
AGTTTTTTCTAATTTAGTTCCGTATTTACTGCGGCCTTGTTTACGATTAGCAGTTCCAGCGGTATCGAGATTACCGCGAACTATGTGGTAACGCACACCGGGAAGGTCCTTGACTCTACCTCCTCTGATCAGAACCACAGAGTGTTCTTGCAAATTATGGCCGATTCCCGGAATATAAGCAGTAACTTCCATGCCATTAGTCAGTCTGACTCTAGCTACTTTACGCAAAGCCGAGTTCGGCTTTCTGGGAGTCTGAGTAAATACTTTGACACAAACACCGCGCTTAAACGGTGAATTGGTCACATTGGATCTGCCTTTTAGGGCATTCAGACTGCGGTTCAAAGCCGGAGCTTTACTCTTTTTCTTCCGGCTTTTTCTTGGATTTTTGATCAGTTGATTTATTGTTGGCATAACTTGAGTTAATCTACCAGATTAGTCTAATCTGGTCAAGACCATTTTAACCCTCCATCTCTCTAAAACCAGTACCTACGGGAATTAGCCGGCCAATAATCACATTTTCTTTTAGGCCCCTAAGCTTATCCTTCTTACCGCGAAGAGCTGCATTGATCAACACTTTGGTAGTTTCCTGGAAACTAGCAGCCGACAACCAACTATCTGAGGTTGTAGAAACTTTGGTAATTGATAACAGATTTTCTTCAAATGTAGCAGGTTTCTTTTTAGCTTTGGCAGCTTTTTGATTTTCTTCCTCTAAAATTAGCTTGGAAACTATATCGCCGTCGAGTAAGTTAGTATCCATCGGACTGATAATCCGTACCTTTGAGAACATCTGTTTAACAATTACTTCAATATGTTTTGAAGCAATTGTTTGTCCTTGCGATGAGTAAATAGCTTGAACTTCATCAATGATATAGCGCTGCACAACTTCTTTGCCAAGTAGCTTAAGCATATCCTGCAAATTGATTGAGCCTTCAGTCAATTTTTGTCCAACAGTTACTAAGTCGCCATTTTTGACTTCAAGACCCTTATAGGCCGATATAGTATATTCCCTCATATTGCCGCCTTCATGAGTCAGACCAATAGAGGTTGAATTAATCTTAACGCTACCTTCCGCACCAGCTTTGATTGTCCGTTTCTTATCCTCACTCGACGCTAACAACTGGCCTTTTTTAACAGTTGCACCGCTCTTGACCAACGGCTTCATCTTTTCTAACTTATAGTCAGTAACCTTGAGATTTGGTTGGGAAATGCGAATAACTTTTTTATTATTTGATTCTTTAATTGAAATCACTCCATCAATCTCTGATAGGATTGACTCACCTTTCGGGCTTCTGGCTTCAAAAATTTCTTCGACCCTAGGTAAACCTTGGGTAATATCGGTACCAGCTACACCGCCCAAGTGGAAGGTTTTCATGGTTAACTGGGTTCCGGGCTCGCCAATGCTCTGAGCAGCCATAATACCAACCGCCTCACCTAGATTGACCAAAGTACCCTTAGCTAGATCAATACCATAACATTTCTGACAAATACCCCATCTGGTCAGACATTTGAAAATAGAGCGAATCCTGAACTCTTCAATATTTGAATCGGCAATTTGTTTAGCTATTTGATCAGTAATCAACTCATTTTTATTAACCAAAACTTTTTTGGTTTTTGGATCAATTACTTTTTGTGCACTGATCCTCCCAACTATCCAGGATGCTAAACTTTCTTCACCGACTAACAAAGCTTCTTTTTTAGTAAGCAAAAACCCCTCCTTATCACCGCAATCCTGCTCAGAAATAACTACATCCTGAGCAACATCAACCAGTCTTCGGGTTAAATATCCTGATTCGGCAGTTTTTAGAGCTGTATCCGTAAGTCCTTTACGAGCACCATGGGTTGAAATGAAAAATTCAAGTACCGATAACCCTTCTTTGTAATTACTTCTAATCGGCAGTTCAATGATTCTTCCTGTCGGATTAAGTACCAAGCCTTTCATACCAGCCATCTGATTAGCTTGACTGGCAGTACCGCGGGCGCCTGACTGAATAATCATAGCAATAGTAGATTTTTCCGGATTGAGTGACTCTGTTAATTCTTTTTCAACAGCTTCGGAAACTTTCTGCCAGACTTCAGTGGTCCGCTCATAACGTTCTTTATCAGTAATCAGGCCCTGTTCATATTGATTGAGATACTCAACAACTTTGGCTTCACCTTCATCAATAATTTTCTTTTTATTGGGTGGGGACTGCCAGTCATTAATTCCTATCGAAACACCCGATTTGGTAGCATAGCGAAAACCAAGATCCTTGATATTATCTGCAAAGCTGGCAGTAATTTCATTACCATGTTTGACGAAAACTTCGGCCATTACGGCTTTGAGCGCTGATTTATTGAGTGTTTCGTTCTTGAAACCAATGTCTTCCGGCAAAACTTCATTAAACAGCAATCTGCCTGCGCTAGTTTCGATAAGTTCGCCGCCTATACGAACTTTAATCTTAGCCTGCAAATCGATATTATTGTTCTGATATGCGTAAATTGCTTCATCGGGGTCAGTAAAAACCTTGGCTTCACCCTGGAGTCTTTCTTTGATATTAGTTAGGTAATAGCAGCCTAGTACAATATCTTGATCCGGGTTGACCACTGGCTCACCGCTTGAAGGTTTGAGTAAGTTTACCGTAGAGAGCATAATTTCTCGGGCTTCAGTTTGAGAAGCTTCAGAGAGAGGCACATGCACTGCCATTTGGTCTCCGTCAAAATCAGCAGCAAAAGCATAGCAGACCATCGGATGCAGCTGAATAGCTTTACCTTCAATCAACACTGGTTTAAATGCCTGAATGCCTAGTCTATGCAATGTTGGTGCGCGGTTAAGCAGCACGTATTTGTCTTTGATCACTTCATCAAGCGCATCCCAGACTTCATTTCGTTCGCGTTCAATCATACGAGAAGCTGATTTGACATTATGAGCATAACCGAGAGCAATAAGTTTACCGATAACAAATGGTTTAAATAGCTCCAGAGCCATCATTTTTGGAACACCGCATTGATCGAGCTTCAGGTATGGACCAATAACGATTACGGATCGTCCTGAATAATCGACACGTTTACCCAGCAGGTTTTGCCGGAATCGACCTTGCTTACCCTTAAGCAGATCCGTTAGACTCTTAAGTTTTTTTCTAGTACCGGCACCGCTGACTGCCCTATCCCTTCTTGCATTATTGTCAATCAATGCATCAACAGCTTCTTGGAGCATTCGTTTTTCATTACGGCAAATTACTTCCGGTGCTTCCAGTTCATATAGTTTCTTGAGTCTGTTGTTTCTATTAATCACTCGCCGGTAAAGATCGTTTAAATCACTGGCGGCAAATCTGCCACCATCAAGTTGTACCATTGGCCGCAAATCCGGCGGAATAACCGGCATAACTGTCATAATCATCCACTCTGGTCTAACATTTGAGGCAACCATTCCTTCAACAACCTTTAGTCTTTTGACTGCTTTTTTTTGCTTCTGGCCAATTGAATTCGTGATCTCATTCTTTAAGTCTTTTGATAGTTTCTTAAGATTAATTTCACTGAGCAAATAAGCCAAAGCCTCTGCCCCAATGCCTGCCTTGAATACCTCACCATATTTGATATTTAGTTCGCGATACCGGGCCTCGGAGAGCAATTGATATTTATTTAATTCCTTAAGTTCCGACTTAGCCAAATCGAAGTTTTCCTGCAGCTCAGCAAGCTGTGCCTGAATATCTTGGCTATCTTGTTCTTTTGTTTTTCTGCCCTTTTTATCCTTAATTATCTCGCTGCGCCGGTTTTTAAAATCACTTTGCAGATCGCTAATAACTTTTTTACGAACCTGTTCATCAACTTGGGTAACCACATAATTGGCAAAGTAAGCAATTCTTTCCAAATCACGAATACTCATATTTAAGATTACACCAATACTGGAAGGTGTGCCGCGCAAAAACCAGATATGAGTTACCGGTACAGCCAGTTTAATATGCCCCATACGCTCGCGTCTGATGAGATTTCGGGTGATTAAAACACCACATTTGTCACAAACTATACCTTTGTATCTGACGCCCTTGTATTTACCGCAGTAACACTGCCAGTCTTTTGTCGGGCCAAAAATCTTTTCACAAAACAAACCATCCTTTTCCGGTCTTTGCGTTCGGTAATTGATAGTTTCCGGTTTAGTAATCTCGCCATTTGACCAATGTGTTACTTGCTCTGGTGAGGCCAAAATTAGTTTAATAGCATCAAAATCTATATTATTTTCTGGCAATGGATTCATTTTTTCTCCTTTTCACTTTGTTTGGCGGCTTTTTTACTTTCGGCGAGGGCCTCGAAATCATCCTCTGACCCCTTATTCAAATCGACCACTGTCTGATCGTTGTCACTGCCCTCGAGCAGTTTCTCATCAGCTAAATCGACTGCGTCTTTTTTGATTGCTTCGGAAATTACTTCCTCGGCATCAATTATTGTATGATCTTTCCGGCCTTCGAGTTCAACTGCTAAATTCAGGCTTTGCAGCTCTTTAATTAACACATTAAATGATTCCGGAACACGCGGACCTTTGATTTCTTCTTCCTTAATGATTGATTCAAAAGCTTTTGATCGGCCGATCACGTCATCTGATTTAATGGTTAGAATTTCTTGCAAACTATTGGCGGCACCATAAGCTTCTAAGGCCCAGACTTCCATTTCGCCAAATCTTTGACCGCCCATCTGAGCTTTGCCGCCCAGCGGCTGCTGAGTAACCATTGCGTACGGACCAGTTGATCGCGCATGAATCTTATCATCAACCATATGGTTGAGTTTAAGCATGTATTTATAGCCAATGGTAACTTTTTCTTTGAATGGCTCGCCGGTGTGCCCCTCATAAAGTTGGGCCTTACCATCTTCAGGAAGTCCGGCTTTCTTTAATTGCTCTTTGATCTGTTCAATTTTTACGCCATCAAATACCGGGCTAGCCACTGTATAACCTAATGTTTTAGCTGCCCAGCCCAAATGTGTTTCTAATATTTGACCGATATTCATTCGAGCAACTACACCAAGTGGATTTAGAATAATGTCAACCGGTGTACCGTCTTCGAGATAAGGCATGTCTTCAGTGGGTAAAATTTTAGAAATTACTCCTTTATTACCGTGTCGCCCAGCCATTTTATCACCAACGGAAATTTTTCTAAGTTGGGCAACCGATACGTGAATCTGTTCAATCACACCGCCCGGTAATTCATCGCCATTATCTCGAGAGAAAATTTTAACGCCAACGATTTTACCGATAGTACCATTTGGCAAGCGCAAGCTGGTATCTTTAACATCACGGGCTTTTTCACCAAAAATAGCTCTAAGTAGTCTTTCTTCACTTGATAAGTCTGTCTCACCTTTCGGTGTAATTTTACCAACCAGAATATCCCCGGCACTCGCCTCAGCTCCGTTGCGCACAATTCCCGACTCATCCAAGTCTTTAAGTGACTCTTCGGAAACATTTGGTATGTCACGAGTAACCACCTCCGGACCTAGTTTGGTATCGCGAACATCAATTTGGTGGGTTTCAATATGAATTGAGGTATAAGTATCATCTTGAACTAGTCTTTGAGAAATAATTATTGCATCCTCATAATTCAGCCCTTCAAAAGACAAGAATGCTACCAATACATTCTGACCTAGGGACAGCTCACCATTCTGTGTGCTCATACCATCAGCTAAAACATCTCCCTTCTTGACCTTTTGTCCAGATGAAACCTTAACCTGCTGATGAATTGCCGAGCTTTGATTGCTTTCGACAAAATTCATTAGCTCATATTTAACTTGTTGGCGGCCTTTGTACTTGACAGTAATTTCGTCAGCTGCAGCATTAATAACCGTACCCTCTGATTCAGCTAAAATAACTTCGCCCGAGTCAACAGCAATTTTACCTTCTATACCAGTACCGACAATTGGTGCCTGGGGGCGTACTAAAGCTACTGCTTGTTTCTGCATATTCGCGCCCATTAAAGTTCTTTTAGCATCGTCATGTTCCAAAAAAGGAATAAGAGCCGCTGAGATACCTACAATTTGCTTACTTGATACATCCATATAATCAACAGTGTTAGCATCTTCTTCGTCAGCTTCACCGCCAATACCACGGACCGATACACGATTATCAACAAAATAGCCATTAATATCTGTCGGTGTATTTGCCTGAGCAATTACTGATTTTTCTTCATCAAAAGCATCAAGGTAAACAATTTCTTTGGTAACTTTTGCTTTGACTGGGATTAATTCAAAGCCAGCTTTCTTAGCAGATGCCGCCATAGTTTTAGTGATTTTATCACCAGCTTTAATAATCACTTTACCCTTCGGATCCTTAATGATTTTTCGAGCAAGCCGACCTACTGCTGCTTTAGCAGCAAGTTCATTAATTACATTAATATAAGGGCTTTCAATAAAACCATATTCATTAACCTTGGCATAGGTTGCCAAATGAGAAACTAGGCCGATATTCGGACCCTCGGGAGTTTCGATCGGACAAATGCGCCCATAGTGAGTACGGTGCACATCTCTTACTTCAAAACCGGCACGTTCACGGCTAAGTCCACCCGGCCCCATAGCATTGAGCCTTCGTTTATGCACAGTTTCGTCTAGCGGATTTACCTGTGCCATAAACTGGCTTAATTGGGCTGAGGTAAAGAATTCTTTGACACTCGCAACTACTGGCCGCACATTGACCAGTTGGCCGGGATTAATAGTCTCAATCTCGGCGACACTCATACGGTCCTTAACAATTCGCTCCATACGCAACAAGCCTACTCTAAATCTGACCTGTACCAGCTCACCAACCATTTTTAGACGACGATTGCCTAAGTGATCGATATCCTCTGGCGGCGCACTGGAATTTGATAATTTAATAATTTCAGATAGTATCGCCACCAGATCTTCTTTGTGAAGAACTCGATTTTTAGCAGTATTGGGAATATCCAGACCTAGACGCTTATTTATTTTATATCTACCAACCTTGGAAAAATCATAACGTTTAAAATCAAAAAACATTGTTTCAATCAGTGATTTAGCATTATCAACCGTTGCCATATCGCCAGGTCGGACTCTTTTATAAAACTCAATTAACGCTTCGCCTGTGGTAGTAGAAGGATCTTTGGCAAAAGTCTCGTCCATGAAATTAACTTCACCCCTGTCAACCTCTTTGAATAAGTCCCTGATTTCCTGATCAGATCCAAAACCAAAAGCTCTAAGCAGGGTGGTAACCGGTAATTTTCGTTTTCGGTCAATTTTGACAGTCATTACACCATTTGCATTAGTTTCGTTTTCTAACCAAGCACCGCGTCTGGGAATAATTTTGGCACCAAAATAATCATTATTGCTGCCTTCGCCCTTAGTAAAGAAAACGCCTGGAGATCTAACCAGCTGAGAAACCACAACTCTTTCAACACCATTAATAATAAAGGTGCCGCGCTTAGTCATCATCGGATAATCGCCTAAGAAAATTTCTTGAGTTTTTACTTCACCAGTCTTTTTGTTAATTAGTTCGATTTTCGCCCTAAGCGAAGCCTCATAAGAGCTGTTTTTGTCTTTGGCTTGAGCTTCTGTGTATTTGGGCTCTTCAAAAAAATAATCTTTGATATAAAGTGCTAAGTTTTTACCGGTAAAATCTTCAATTGGTGAAATTTCTTCGAAAAGTTCAGCTAATCCTTCACGTAGTAGCCAATTATATGAATTTGTCTGGATCTCTATTAAGTTCGGTAGTGGTAATATGTCTTTGTTTTTGTTTAGATAAATACGGGAAGGTGCAAAACTTTTGGGCATATGGTTTTTCTCCTGGAGAACTTAGGTGTGAATGATTACTAAACTACTAAAAACCGGCCAAGCAAATGCTTGCTCCGGTGTTTTTATTCGCGTTTTAATTTATGATAGATGATCAAGGGTATGTATGTCAATACCTTTTGGTTTTAAATCTCTGAAAATTATACTCTGAACAATACCAAAGGCAAGTACCAACATACCGACGATCAAAACTACTGAGGTCGAAGAGATTAAATCAGCAGTCAGTCCAGCAAGTAATGTCGGTATTGTAGCGGCGATATTGATCATCATATTGAGTGTGCCAAAAACTCTACCCCTAACTTCATCTTCACTATGCAACTGCAGCAGAGTTTGTGCTGAAATGGTAACTAATGCATTCATAAAACCTAAAATAAAAGCGATGGCCATAGTCGCATATTCAAGATATGGAGGGCGTAGATAGTTTTTGGTTAATGGTAAAAATATTAAACTAATCCCGGCAAAAATTATGCCAATTTTAATTATCCTAACCTTATTAGCTTTCTTCATAAATTGGCCAATTACTATTGCCCCTAAAACTGTTCCCAGTCCTGTCGGTAAGATCAGAATATGGCTGGCGGATGCCAAATCCTGATGTAAAATCACGTTAGCCAGCGAGGGTGAAAGTACTATAATCACTCCGATGATCCCCTGGGCTAAAGTCATCTGCAGGATCGGGAAAAGCAACTTGCGATCTGAAAAAATTTCTTTTGTATCTGTTGTGATATTTTTTATAATCTTGTGAATCAATCTTGCCCAGTGTATTGAAGTGTGAGTAATAGCCTTCATTTTTGGTAAAAGCATACTTAAAATTGCCGCCAGGCCGAAAGCACCGGAAGTGAAATAATAAACTGCATCCGGTCCGAAAAGTTTGATAATTGGCCCAGCTAGCGAGTAACCAACAATAAATGAGCTATACAAAGTAAAAATAAATAATGAATTAGCTGACGGGTAATCTTTTTTGTCTTTAACTAGATTGGGCAGGGCTGCTGCTTCTGCCGGAAAGAAAAACTGAGTAATAGTTGAGATTGTAAAAATTATGGCATAAACCATAAATAAATTATTTTCAAAGACCAAGAAAAACAATACCAGCCCGGCTCGCAGTAAATTTGAAATTACCAGGACTTTCTTACGATCAAGGTGATCAATATAATTACCGGCAAAAACCGCAAAAATAATTGACGGGATCGCAAATGATAAAATCAAAAAGCTAACCGCCAGATTCGCAAATTTTGTTCCAGAAGCTAAATCAAAAACTCGAATGATTAGTGCAAAATTTAGCAGATTCTGCGCTAGCTGCGAAGTTATTTGGGCAAACCACAGCTTAAGAAAATTTGCATTTTTGATTAACCTTGAGTATGCCAAGTTTTTCTCAATCTAAGTTTTATTTTGATTTGCTGACAATTTTATCAACCAAGCCATAATCAAGTGCTTCATTAGAGCTCATCCAATAATCACGGTCGATGTCTTTGGCAATTTTTGACGGCTTTTGGCCAGTATGGCGGGCGAGTATTTCCTCTGAGTGCTTTTTGGTTTTGATGATTTCTCTGGCGGTAATTTCAATATCAGCGGCCGTGCCCTGAAACCCACTAGATGGCTGGTGAATCATTACCCGAGAATTTGGCAAAGCAAATCTTTTGCCTTTGGTCCCAGCAGCCGCTAGCCATGCAGCCATGCTGGCTGCCATACCGACAATAATTGTCGACACATCTGATTTGATATATTGCATCGTATCGTATATTGCAAACCCTGACGTTACACTGCCACCCGGTGAATTAATATAAAATTTAATATCAGAAGTAGAATCTTCACTCTCAAGAAATAGCATCTGGGCAATAATTAGATTTGCCACGTGGTCATCAACAGCATCACCCAAAAAAATGATACGATCTTTTAAGAGCCGCGAATATATATCATAAGCGCGTTCGCCAGCAGCAGTTTTTTCAATAACCGTTGGAACTAAAATTTGATTCTTTATACTCACTTCTTACCTCCCTTCGCACATGAAACTAATTTTGTAATAGCTTTGTTTGAAATTAGATGATTAGCTAGCTCTAGACGGAAATTCGGATCGCTAATTTTCTTCTGGGTTTCTGGATCACTATACTGAATTTTTAGCCTAGATAACTCATCCTCAATTTCTTTGTTTTCAACTTTCAGTTTCTCGGTTTTGACTACAAATCTGATTACTAGTGCTATTTTAACTCTTTTTTCGGCCTCTTGCATCAGCTCATCATCTAGTTGTTTTTCAGTTTTATTATTAATTTCCAAATATTTTTTGATATCTAGACCGCTATTTTTTAAATTACTCTCAACTTCCGCTCTTAATCTCTTAAGTTGCTCATCGACTAGGGGTTTTGGCAAAGTTATCTTTACTTTGCTTGTAACTTCGTTAATTACCTTATTCTGATATTCTTTATCTAGGTGGTTTTGCTGATTTTCGGTTAGTTTTAGCTTGATATCCTCTCCTAAATCAGCCAGGTTTTTAAAATTGCCGACTTTTTTGGCAAATTCATCGTTTACTTGAGGCAGTTTAACTTCTTTGACCTCATGTACTTTAACCTTAAAGACCACTTTCTTGCCTGCCAAATCAGATTTAGCATAATCTTTGGGGAAAGATAATTCAAACTCTTTTTCATCTTTAGCCTTAAGTCCGATTAAATTAGCTTCAAAGCCTGGTATAAACTGGTCCTTGCCTATTACGATCTGTTGATTTTGAGCAGCTGCACCTTCAATCGGTTTGCCTTCACGCTTTCCTTCAAAGTCAATTTTTAGTTCGTCGCCTTTTTGAGCCCCGCGAGCTACCACGCTTTTGCTCGCCATTTGATGGCGAAGTGACTCGATCGTACCCTCTATATCAGCTTCTGTGATCTTTGCCTGGTCTTCTTTGACTCTAATCTTTTTATAATCCAGTTTGATTTCAGGCATTATCGCAAGCTCGCATTGATATTCCATTTGACTGTATGGCACAAATTTTTTGATCTCAATTCTCGGCTGAGCAATGACGTCTAGTTTTAGTTCATTTGCCACATCAACATAGCTCTTATTAATCAATGCCTCCATTACTTCAGTCTGCAAACGTGTGTCGCCAATCTCACGCTGCGCAATATTGTCGGGTATATTACCTTCTCGGAAACCAGCAACCTTTAAATTAGCTTTTAATTTATCGAGGGCGGCTTTCTTTAATGGTTCGATGAATGCCGCGTTTAGTTCAACAGTAAAACTTACAGTGGAACTAGTTTTTTTGATAATTTTATGACTGATCATAACCCAACCATCTTAACAGAAAATGATTACTTCGAATAGAGTAAATTGGAAGTCTCCGTACTAAAAGCACAGAGACTTGATCGGCGGAATTAGTTAGCTGGTGCAATATCTGAAACTCTGGTGAAATGGCTGTCAAAAAATCTTTTTGTGACGTGTCTAAAAATCGGGCTATTACTTCCTTGTTTGCTCATCACCACAATCGGGTCAGGATCATACGCAGAACTGCTCTCATCACCTATAGCTATCGAGGTACCATAGACCTCATAGTTATTGTGGTTGTGATCGTAATAGTAAATGCCTGTTTTGGTTTCTTCAACCTCCGACATGATCGGCTCCTTCAATCTTCCTGTGTTTCGATCATTGTTTGAAAATTATCCAATAATTGCTAAGTTTTTGCAAGCATAAGTGAAAAGTCCCCGCACGTTTTAAGCGCAGGGACTTTCATCAGATGTTTGATTGGTCATTAAGCTCTTGACTCCACCCCCTCAAGATAGATGAGCTTATTCATTTCTTCTTCACTAGTACCAAGTAGTTCATATGACCACTTGTGAATCGCCGCACTTATCCATACGGCAGAAATTCGAACATGCTTACCTTCACGAGCTTCTTCCAGATTACCTTTCACCTCATCTAATAAGTAGAGACAACAGGGTTCATCCGTAGGATTGTGAAGATGTGCTCTTCTTTCCTCTCCCTCCCAGTCAAAACCATAATAGGGGTCTACGCCGCCCATTTTGATCTCCTTTCTTTTCAGACCTAAAGCCATAGTGGAGAATGCTTGGCAGCTTTTTGCTTGACACTCCACTCACTGCGACTTTCTGGATACCCATCATTGACTTGCCTATAGATCCCGAATGGATCGAAGGCTCGAGCGTTGCGGTTATATGGCGCTCTACGACCTGTAACCACAAAATGCAAATGCGGTTCTGTGTAATAGGTGTAATTGACATCGCGAAAATCAGGACGTTTACCACTATCGAACTTCGCAAAGTCGTAACACCGTTTGCCCCAACCACAACCAGTCATACCGGTAACGGCAATCACTTCGCCTGCCTTGATGTAAACGGCTATCGACCGATACTCATCAACGGTCGCTCGAAGCATTTCAGAGAACTTAAGATCTCCTGTTTTGTTCCCTTCCTCATCCCTAACTTCTTGAGGCCTGTAGTAAGGGATTTTGGGGTTTACCCAATCAACGTGTACATATTGGGTATAGCGTCCATTGCCATGCCAGCCCTGAACAACAAAACTGCCGAAATATACATCCCACGGACCTTCACCTTCAGGAGGATTTAGGTCTTTGTTGTGCGGATTGGCTTTGTGCGCCTGTTCCATATCCAACTTTCTTGGGCTACCATCATCATTGCGCATTAATTTTTCCCCATAGGTTGCAATGTAGTACCCGTCAGCTGCTGCCAATATCTCAGTGCCGCGAGATACATCCATATCGATAGCACCATGCTTCTTTACTCCATGAAGATCAATTTCTTCACGACGATAATTGAAGCCAGTAGCAATTACAGGTTCTACTCCTGGCCTGAACACCGGACCAAGAAACGGCTCAGGTACTGATGTTGTGATCTCACTTTTCTTATCCACTAACCTCATTATAAGCCGTGAAGGCACTTTAAGTCTCCTTTTTTCGAGGTACTAGGATAGTTTGTGATTATAAAACTTTTTAAGCTTCGTGTCAATTGAAATTCAAGCATAAGAAAAATAGCCCGGGGAGTTTTCCCCAGGCTATCGGCCAAAACTTCAGTCTGCAGCTCATATAAGCCAGTAGTTTTGTTATATTCGCTCCAGAATGATTTTTTGCAAAACGCATTTGTGATGACGAACGCATTGTTGTTGATCGAAAGTCAGTTCCGGACTTGTTCTATTTATGGAAATATCAAGAGGAGCTATTACTTTACTCCCGTCCCCGAGAATGCTTCCGAAACGGCACTTTGTTACACCCATAAAGTCCTGATTCTCTGTAACAAGAACACCTCTCGTTGACAGATGTAGTTTTTGGACATCGCCATTGTAGTGGTCGACAAAGCTCTGAACAATGTGGGCATATTGATTTATAGGCACCGTTCTTGGAGTATCGACCCAATAATCCCCGGTCTTTTCAATCTCTCTGAGACTTGAAATAAAAAAACCAGCGCAATTAAAGTTATTCTCCGCAAAGTTTACAGCATCCATCAGCTCGTGTTTATTATACTCAGCCAGCATGTAGACAATAGTGACTGGTATGTCGGTTTTAGGAACATCTCTTAGTGGTTTTTCACTAAGTGTAAGACCGTGAATACCTATTCTGATAGAAGTCAGTTTTGCCATTTCAGGTTTTTGCATAACTGCTTCTAGCCTTTTTGTCCTTATGCCGTTTGTGTAACAAGTGGTTTTGAGTCCCAAACTGGCATTGAATTCAACGATCTCCACAAGCTTTCTATGTAATGTTGGTTCGCCGCCTAAGAGAGTTACTTTATTAGCCTGACTTGAATATTTCAAAACGTGTTGCTTATATTCTTCAAGGCTCATCTCAGCTGTACTTAACCACTGCCCATAAAAACACTCAGGACACCTTAAGTTACATCTGTCGGTAATGAAAACCTGCAAGGTGTTTTCCGGTTCGGATACCACTTCTTTCCATCTACTCTTGTCATAATGCAAAAGGAAATCGGCTCTAATGTCACTGGGGTTCTCGGTTTCGTGAGAAGATAAGTTGTCAATATCTCTTAAAAATTCATTGACAAACCCATTCTGAACACTTTCGGCCGGAATTGTTTCCGTCTTTTTTATTTTAAAATCAGTCATTGTCCTCCTCCTCGCAATCTAGGTAGTCGAGATAGGCTTGCGCTTTCGCTGTAAGCTTTCCGGAATTCCGGAAAGCTTCGATCAAAGAGAGGTATTCATCGAAAGGCAAATCTTCTGCTATCTTTAGCAGTTCTTGCATTTTAGATGAATTTAACCTAGACGATAGCCCAGCAAGAAGCCTTACGTATACAACAGGTCTGTAGTTAAACACTATTGCAACTGCTTCGCTGAGCTCGTCTTCGCTCTTTACTTCGAGGTTTCCGAAATAATGAAAAAAATCTTCATTATTTATTTCATGTATAGCTATCGCCGCAATCTTTAGTTTGGTTAGATTGTCGACTTCTTCGGTTGTTGTTGACATTTTGTCTCCTCTCAAATGTCAAAGGGCGCCAGCTGATCAATATCATAATACCATACAAAATACGAACAAGTAAATACTTATTTTTAGGAATTCTTAAGTATTTTTTGTTCGGGCTAATATTACTTTATTTTCTTAACTAATTTCGTTACATCAATAAATTTCGACCAACTTTTGCCGGCTTTTTTGTGTGCTCTTGTCTCTTTATCTAAAACACGATGAGCTTTTTTAGGATCTTTCAAGTGATCGATAAATAAAATACCATTTAAATGATCTATCTCATGCTGTAGCAGTTTAGCAGCTAACCCACTAGCATCAATTTGTATTTTATTTCCCGAACGATCAAAAGCTCTGATAATAACTCTTTTGGAACGGTTAACATAGCCCCATATTTTAGGTAAGTTTACACAGCCTTCTAACTTTTCTTGCAAGGACTTTGAGCGCCAAATAATCTCGGGGTTGATTAGGACGTGTATGTCGTTATAAGCCTTCTTACTAATTGCTAAATCAACAATCGAGATTCTCTTATCAATCCCTATCTGATTTGCCGACAAACCAACCGTCATCGGTTTGTTAATATTTCTATTTTCACCTTTATTGCTTTGCCCATAAACAATTCCTAGCATTTGTTCGATTACTGCCTGGAGTTTATTAGTATGAATTTCTCTGCGAGTCACTGGCTTACATTCATGTCGCAAAATTTTATCAGATGGTTTTAAGACT
>JAUYJX010000026.1 GCA_030699245.1 bacterium
GGTCTGGTGGCCGAGTGGTTAGGCAAGGGTCTGCAAAACCCTGTATACCGGTTCGATTCCGGTCCAGACCTCCAAGGGCGAGTGGTGGAATCGGTATACACGACGGACTTAAAATCCGTTGCCCTTAGGCTTGCGGGTTCGAGTCCCGCCTCGCCCACCATAAATTAAAGAGCTTAAAGGCTCTTTTTTTGTTTTGCAAACAAGACTATTGGTGCGGTATCCTTCGCTAAAGCTTCGAACTACCTTCCTTTGAAACTTCACCTGCACTTCACTTAACAAATTAAGCGTAGCTCAAGCGAAGTTTAATGGTGCGGACGAGAGGACTCGAACCTCCACACTCTTTACGAGCATCAGCCCCTCAAGCTGACGTGTCTACCAATTCCACCACGTCCGCATCTATTTCCTTCATTTTCATGGCTTGCCATTCCGAATCCGCCAGCTGGCGGAGAAGGATGGTGCCGCGGAGAGGACTCGAACCTCCACGAAGTTAACCTTCACTAGCTTCTGAAGCTAGCGTGTCTACCAATTCCACCACCGCGGCTTACAATTTTAAACAACTATTATATTACCGTTTAAAAACCAACTAATCTAGAGACCGCTTTAGTTGTTTAGTCTTTCTGACGTACCATTTTTGAATATTATAAAAACGATCAGACGGTTCGGCGATTTTATTAGAACTAATACCGCTCACCCTATTTTCCACTCCATAAAGATAGAAGGGGCTATAGAGTAAGATAGCGGGTACATCTATAGACCAAGTTTCAACAAAATTAGCATATTTATTTGCTTTGGTTGAAGGATCTTTTGCTAGTCTGCCGCTTTCTAAATATTTATCTGCATTCGAACTTTTATAATTAGATAAATTAAGGCCTGGATCAGAAACTTGTGAGGAATGCCAGAAACTGTAAACATCCGAATCTAAGCCCAAGTTTTGACCGTATAATAAAATATCATAATTTCTCGGCCTGATATAAGTCTGCTGTAAGTTATTTAGATCAGCGGATTTTATTTTTACATTTACACCGATTTTTGCCCATTGATCTTTAATCATATTTGCTACATTTAATGACTGCGGGTCATCTCGAGTTACTAAAAGTAACTCCTTTTTTTGCAAATCTTTCGCGTTGGACGCGTTAGCTAGTGTTGATTTGGCTTTTTCCAAATCAAACTGATATTTCATTGCTTTAGCGTTAAAACCACTATACCCAGCTAGAATCGGATAATAAGTTGGGGTTGCTTGCCCACCAAGTAGATTATCAATAATTTCCCGGCGATTAATGCTGTAAGCTAAGGCCTTTCGTCCTTCGGGATCAGTTAGCTGAGGTGATTTCATATTCATAAACAGACCGATATAGCTTGGCAAACTAAGCTGATAAATTTTAAGGTTTTCTAATTTTTTAGCATTAGATATATCGCTTGATTCAATCTGACTTATACCTAAAATCTGTTTTTTGGCATAAGCATCTATTAAATCCTGGTTGTTTTTATAACTGATAAATTTAAGATTTTTAATATACGGTTTGTCGCCGAAGTATTTATCATTAGCCGTAAGAACAATCGTGGCATTTTGTTCATCCAAACTCTCGACTCTGTATGGACCGGTGCCAATTGGTTTTTTATTAAATTCAGCAAATCTTAAAAGTGAAGGTCTTATTGATTCAAGCAGGTGTTTTGGTAAGATTCCAATGGTTGTATTATTTAAAAAAGAAGGGTAGGAATTAGGCAAAATCAGTTTGATTGTTTTTGAATCAATGACTTCGTACTTCACTCCCGACCAGTCAGAAGCAAGTGGAGAAAGCGTATCGGGATTTTGGATGGCAGAGATAGTAAAAGCCACATCATCAGCGCTAAAAGCCACACCATCATGCCAGATTATATTCGGCCTTAAATGAAAAGTATAAGTTTTGAAATCTTTCGAAATTTCCCACTTCTCAGCCAGATCCCCCACTAATTGTCTTTTTGCATCTACTTTGGTCAAACTGTTAAAAACTATACTCGTCACATCGCGTGAAGCTGAATTGTCCGGTAAAATAGGGTTTATTTTTTTTACTTGTCCTACTAAGCCTTCAATATAGGTGCCCCCACTTTGAGGTCCGTCAACTAAGTAAAACTTATCAAGATTTATTATATTGCCAGCTAGTGCATAGAAAGAAAAAATTATTAATAAAATCCAGGAAATAAAAGTCCACCGCATACTGCCTAATTTTTCCCACGCACCATAAATATGTCTGTTTAAATAATTAATCGACCAGATTCGTAAAATATTGAGCTGGCGTTTTAGTTTCCTGCTGCGACGCATAAAACGAAAGTTGAAATAAGATAGCATTTTACTTAATTAAAAGTGTGCCGATGATACCAGCTGCAAATATTACAATCAGGGCTATTGTTAAATAAAAAAGTATCTTCTCAATCCCTCTTTTTGACCGATAAGAATTGCTTTCTCCGCCAAAAGCACTACCCAAACTGCTGCTTTGATGCTGCAGTAAAATTACACAGATCATTAAGATCCCTGAAATAACAATTATGATATTGAAGATTGTTTTCATGAAATTTTATCTCCTATTAAATCTGTCATTAAATAATTAACTATCCATAAAATTACTACTGCCCCAGCTGCTGACCAAATTGATTTAATTTGAAATCTGGGGTAAAAAAAACTAGTAACATATAGCATTGAGGCATTGATAATCAAAGTAAATAAACCAAATGTTAAAACTATTGCCGGTAGTGACAAAATTATTATCAGAGGTCTGACCAAACTGTTTATAATACCAAAAATTAATGAAGCGATAATTAAAACTCTGAGCTGATCATTATAAGAAATACCGGAAAATAAATTTACCGCTACCCATAATCCCAAAAAATTCACAAGCCAACTAAATAGAATTCTCTTTAGCATTTGCATCTAATATAATTTAGCATAAACAGAGTCATTTTAACAGGTATGATCAGCTAAAATATTTTCTAATAATCTCGGCTTTTTTAGCACCTGCTGTACTTTTCAGTTCATTTAACGTCGCTTCTTTGATATTTTTTATACTGCCGAACTTTTTCATTAATTTTTTTTGTGTTACAAGACCAATACCATAAATTTTTTCCAATTGGGAGGTTTTGATTCTTTTATCTCTTAAGCTACGGTGATAGACAACAGCAAAACGGTGCGCTTCATCGCGAACTCGCGCTAAGAGCTTAATGGTTGCCGAGGATTTGGGCAATATGATTGTTTTAAAACCATTTGGGGTCATTTGAATAATTTCCTCATTGCGCTTCGCCAGACCTATAGTCGGTATATCAACTCCTAGCTCACTTAACACTTTGAGCACCGAGGTGAGTTGACCTTTACCGCCATCAATCAATATAAGATTCGGCAACGACCAATTTAGATTTTTTTTGAAGCGTCTTTGAATAGTCTCGCGTATCATCGCAAAATCATCTGGACCTTTGGTAGATATTCGAAAATGCCTGTATTGTCGAAGGTCAGGCATGCCGTGGGTAAATACAACCATACTACTTACCGCATCTCCTCCGGCAAAATTAGATATATCGTAAGCTTCTATTCTGGCTGGAATATTTTTTAGTCCTAGTTTATCCGCTAAACCGCTTAAAGCCTGATCAAGTTTTAAATCAATATTTTCTTTGTCGCCGAATATCACTTTTTGGCTTAAAGATTTTAGGGCAGTAATCTGATTGCGCAACTTTGCAGCTAGTTCATAATCCTGCCTTTTGGAAACTAGTTTCATCTCTCTGTTTAAATCATTTATCAGCTTGACTCTCTTGCCTTCTAAAACCATAATCAGCTTTTTAATACTAGTACGGTACTGCTCTTTAGTTATATCGGGAGAGGGCGATAAACCAATTTGATATTCGAGAGCACTAATCTTGGGCCAGTTCCTAGAAGTGATATAAGGAAAAATCCGGCGTAAGTATTTCATTGCTCGCTTTAGCATTTCAGTTGACAAGAAGGGGCCGAAATATTTTGCTCCATCGTCTAATGGGCGGCGTATGAAACTAATAATCGGAAAGTTGTCTTTGATGCTGATTCTCAAATAAATAAAGTTCTTGTCGTCTTTTTCTCTTACATTAAAAATTGGTTTGTAGCGTTTAATAAATTCTGATTCTAAAAAAAGTGCTTGTAGCTCTGAATCACAAGTGATGTAATCAAAGTTTGCGATATTTTCGATGAGTTTTGTTGTTTTCAAATTACGATATTTTTGTTTTTGAGAATATGAAGAAATGCGATTTTTCAAATTTGCAGCTTTGCCTATATAAATAATTTGGTGTCTATTGTTTTTAAAAAAGTAAACACCAGGACTAGCCGGTAGTTTTTTTAGCTCTAGTTTTAGTTTTGTATCCATAATTTGATCAAAATGTTTATTTTTTAAACAGTTTAACTAGATACTGGCCGGTATAAGACTGAGGGATTTTGGCTACCTGCTCCGGCGTACCTTTGGCAATGACTTTACCTCCATGACTACCTCCCCCAGGACCAAGATCAATAATCCAGTCAGCTGATTTTATAACATCTAGATTATGCTCAATTACTAAAACTGAATTACCTAGATCAACCAAAGCATTGAGTACTTTGAGTAATTTAGCCACATCCTCAAAATGTAAACCGGTAGTAGGCTCATCTAAAATATATAAGGTCTTGCCGGTAGCTCGACGGGATAATTCATTTGCCAGTTTAATTCTTTGAGCCTCACCACCAGAGAGCGTAGTAGCCGGCTGACCGAGTTTAATATAACCAAGACCAACACTTTGCATAGTCTTTAGTTTACGGCTAAGCGCTGGGATATTTTCGAAGAATTCACTGGCCTGATCAACTGTCATATCCAGTACATCAGCAATATTTTTACCTTTATATAAAATCTCTAAAGCTTCCCGGTTGTATCTTTTGCCATGACATGTTTCGCAGGTTATATAAACATCCGGTAAAAAGTGCATTTCGATCTTAATTGTGCCATCACCCTGACAAGTTTCACACCGGCCACCTTTGACATTAAAACTAAAACGTCCCGTATTATAGCCGCGAATTTTAGCTTCTGGTATCATTGCAAAAAGCCCTCGAATATCAGTAAATGCGCCAGTGTAAGTTGCTGGGTTACTGCGAGGGGTCCTGCCGATCGGTGATTGATCAATATCAATCACTTTATCCAGATATTGGGTACCCAGTATCTCTTTATGCTGGCCCGCAGGTTCACCTGACCGGTGGTAAATTTGTGAAAGTCTTTTGGCTAAAATATCATTAATTAGACTGGATTTGCCGCTGCCTGACACACCTGTTACAACAATCATCATACCAAGCGGAATTTCCACGTCGATATTATCTAGATTATTTTGCTTGGCGTTGATGATTTTTAATTTTTTACCATTGCTGGCCCTGCGATTTGAATTTAATGGAATGGATTTTTTGCCGCTTAAATACTGGCCGGTTAGCGAATGACTGGCCTTCATGATTTCTTTCGGAGTACCAACTGCTATTATTCTTCCGCCATGTTCACCTGCCAGTGGCCCGATATCAATTACATAATCACTTCCTAAAATCGTTTCCTCGTCATGCTCGACAATAATTACTGTATTACCTAGATCTCGCAATTTTTTTAATGTATCAATTAATTTGCTATTATCCCGCTGATGCAGGCCAATTGAAGGCTCATCTAAAATATATAAAACCCCCATCAATGATGAACCGATCTGGGTGGCTAAACGGATTCTTTGTGCTTCCCCGCCAGCTAAAGTATTGGCACTGCGTTCTAGTGTCAAATAACCCAAGCCGACATCATTAAGAAATTTGAGTCTGGCATTAATTTCTTTAAGCACTTGATTGGCAATTTTGGCCTGCTGCTCACTAAGCTTCAAACGACCAAAATAATTTAGTGCGGCTTCAACAGAAAAATTAACAATCTCAGCGATTGATTTATCGTCAATAGTGATAGCTAAAACTTCTGGTTTTAGTTTTTTACCATGACAAGTTTGACAGATTTTAGTTGTCATATATTTTTCAATTTCATTTTTTACAAAATCGCTGTCAGTTTCACGATACTTGCGTTCTAAGTTTGGGACTATTCCTTCAAAAGTACTTTTATAAACTCGTCCAGCTGGGCCTTTTACGCCGATTAGCTTATCACCTGTGCCGTAAAGGATAATATTGAGATCTTTACTGGTTAAATTCTCAACTGGCAAATTAAGGTTAAATTTATATTCCTGTGCTACTGCGCCCAAAAGCTTGGTATACCAATTGAGACGATTAGTGGTACGTGACCATGGTCTAATTGCACCTTCGGCGATACTTAAATGCTTATTAGGAATAATCAGATCCGGGTCAACTTCTAGGGTAGTTCCTAGTCCTGTGCATACTGGACAAGCACCGTGCGGGGAATTAAAAGAAAAAATTCTTGGCTCAATTTCAGATAAGCTAAATTCCAAATCAGCGGACATATAATGCTCACTGAAAAGCTGTTCTTTGTTCTTATCATAATCAAGCACTCGAATAATACCATCACCCAAGCGCAAAGCCGCTTCTATAGATTCAACCAAACGCTGATGATCATTCGGATCAACCACCAGTCTATCTACGACCACCTCAATACTATGTTTCTTTTGCTTATCAAGCTGGGGTAATTCATCGATATCATAAATCTGTCCATCAATACGTACAGTTACATAACCAGCCTTTTTTATTTCTTCTAAAACATGATTGTGTTCTCCTTTTTTATCATTAACCACGGGAGATAAAATCATTATTTTGGTGCCTTTGGAGTATTTCTTGATGCTATCAACAATTTCCGTAGATGTTTGTTTAGTCAGCATTTCACCTGTTTTAGGCGAATGCGGTACTCCAACCCTGGCAAAAAGTAATCTCAAATAATCATATATCTCAGTAACAGTACCGACAGTAGATCTGGGGTTGCGCGAAGTTGATTTTTGATCAATAGAAATCGCCGGAGATAAACCGTCAATTTGATCAACATCAGGTTTTTCCATCAGGCCTAAGAACTGCCTGGCATAGGCGCTAAGTGATTCAACATAGCGCCTATGGCCTTCGGCATAAATTGTGTCAAAAGCCAGAGAAGACTTGCCAGAGCCTGACAGGCCGGTAATTACAACTAGCTTGTCTCTGGGAATTTCCAAATCAATATTTTTCAGATTATGTTCACGAGCACCCTTGATAATTATTTTATCGTGCAAAACTCATCCTCATTTTAGTCAAAAATACAGAAAAATATATTAGCATATTTTGAACAACTTTACAAGGTAAAAACTGCTTATTTAATACGCTTTGCTCTGACGATTTCTTTAATTTCGGCTACCTGATCTCTTAAGCTAGCAGCTTTCTCGAACTGCAAATTAGCAGCCGCGAGCTCCATTTGTTCGGTCAGTTGTTTGGTCAAAAAGCTCAATTCATCCTTCGGTACTTTACTAAAGTCTATTTCGTGAACATCGCTAATTTGGCCTTTATGCTCATCGGAAATCCTAGCCCGGATTGCCTTTTGTATGGTTTGCGGTGTTATATTATGATCTATATTATATTTTTCCTGGATTTTACGGCGCCTGGTAGTTTCTTCCATGGCTCGTTTCATTGAGCCGGTTATTTGATCTGCATACATAATTACCATACCATCCTGGTGTCGGGCTGCTCTGCCGAATGTCTGAATCAGTGACTGTTCACTGCGTAAAAAACCTTCCTTATCAGCATCAATAATAGCAACCAAACTAACTTCCGGTAAATCTAAACCTTCTCTGAGTAAATTAATACCAACTACTACATCATAAACGCCGGTTCTTAAATCGTGTAATATGTCCGTTCGCTCTAAAGTATTAATATCACTATGCAGGTACTGGACCTTAATTCCAATCTCTCTTAAATATTCGGCTAAATCTTCAGCCATTCTTTTAGTTAAGGTTGTTACTAATACACGTTGTCTTTTTTGGACCCGTTTTCGAATTTGTTCAATCAAATCGTCGATTTGATGTTCGACTGGTCTGACTTCGACTACTGGATCAATCAGTCCTGTGGGACGGATAATTTGCTGCGCAACCTGTTTGGATTGTTTTAATTCATAATCATTAGGCGTAGCTGAAACATAAATAACCCGATTGATGTGATGGTCAAATTCTGCGAAAGTTAATGGCCTATTATCAAGTGCGCTAGGTAAGCGAAAACCATTCTCGATCAATACCTCCTTGCGGGCTTTATCACCGTTAAACATCCCTCTAACTTGCGGGATAGTCATATGCGACTCATCAATAAACATCAGAAAATCATCGGGGAAATAGTCCAGTAAGGTAGCCGGCTGTTCACCTGGCTGACGGTTAGTTAAATAGCGTGAGTAATTTTCAATACCCTTCACATAGCCAGTTTGCTCCATTATTTCGATATCGTATTTCACACGACTTTCTAGTCTCTGTGCTTCGAGCGGCATATCATTACTTTTAAAATAGTCTACTCTCTTTTTAGCTTCTTTTTTAATCTGTTCAATTGCATATATAAGCTTTTCTTTTGGAGTTACGTAATGCTTACTCGGATAAATATCGATTGTCTTTAATTTGTCTATTACTTCTCCGGTTAAGGTATTGACTTTACTTATTTTTTCTAAAATATCGTTGAAAAATTCCAGACGATAGGAGTAATCTTCATAGATCGGAAAAATTTCAATTATCCCACCTCTAACACGAAAGGTCCCGCGTTCGAAATTCTGATCGTTCCTAGTGTACTGGATATCGGTTAATTGACGTAATAATTTATCCCTTTTTCTTAAACTCCCTACTTTCAAATTAATGGTCATCTGAGCATAATCTTCAACACTACCCAAACCGTAAATACAGCTAACCGATGCAATAATCAGCACATCTTTTCTTGATAATAGTGCCGAAGTTGCCGCGTGGCGTAAACGGTCGATTTCTTCATTGATTGAAGAATCTTTTTCAATATAAGTATCACTTTGCGGAATGTAAGCTTCTGGCTGATAATAATCGAAATAACTAACAAAATAATGCACTGCAGCCTTAGGGAAAAATTCTTTGAATTCTGAGTAAAGCTGGGCAGCGAGTGTTTTATTATGGCAAAGCACTAGCGTGGGTTTGGCGGCGTTTTTAATAATATTTGCCATAGTAAAAGTCTTGCCTGAGCCTGTTATACCAAGTAAGGTTTGATCACGATTTTTTTTTATTCCCTCAGACAATTTTTCAATAGCCTGCGGTTGATCACCTGTAGGTTTATACTTCGAATGCAAACTAAATAAGGCCATAAACTAATTATAGCTGATAGAGCCTGATAGATAAGGGTTTAGGCAGTTTTCTTTTCTTTTAAGATCTCTTCTAGTCTAGATTTGTTAAAGCCAACCACAATCTCACCGTCTATGTCTATAACCGGAACTCCCATTTGTCCGGATTTCTTGATCATTTCATCAACTTTTGCCGGATCATTGTAAACATCGTACTCTCTGAATTTAAAGCCTTGATCGGTCAAGAATTCTTTTGCCCCGTTACAAAACTGACAAACTGGCGTGGTATAAATGATAATTTGTGGCATTGGTTTATTTTTAATAGTTAATATTTTAACAAAGATTTATCATCTTCTTGAAAGGTATTGGCTTGCCTGGATAGCAGCTTTGGCACCTTCACCTGCTGCAACAATAATTTGTTTTTCTATTGTATCAGTAATATCACCGGCGGCAAAAATTCCTGGTTCACTCGTCATATTATGTTCGTCGATGATTATTTCTCCTTGCTCATTAAGTTTAATTAGATCTATTAAGTAATCACTTGCCGGCACGGAACCTATCTCAATAAATACCCCGGCAATTTTAATTTCTTTATCTAGGCCCGATTCTTTGTCTGTTATTTCTATTGCTTCAACAAATTTTGAGCCATTTATTTTCTTTAAGTTGGCATTATTAATAATACGCACATTGGCTAAGGTTTTAACCTTTTCGATCATTATCGGATCCCCCTCAAGACTGGAGCTGATATTAATGATATAAGCTTGTTTAACCAATTTAGCTAAATTAATGGCTGCATCAAGAGCAGAGTTACCGCCCCCGACTATTGCTACTTCTTTATTCGCAAAGAGCGGGCCATCACACCAAGCACAATATGACACACCTCTGTTGAGAAATTCCTGCTCACCTTCAACGTTTAATTTACGCGCAATTTTGCCTCCGGTAATAATAATCGCCTTAGCTTTTTCCTCTGAACCACCGGGCATTGAAACCGTGAAGCCCTTTTCTTCTTTTTTTATGCCGCCTACACCGTTATTTGTGAGTCTTAATTCAACATCATCTTTAAATTCTTCTAAATGCTCTTCAAACTTTTTAACTAGCTCGGCCCCGGTAATCATGGTAAAGCCGGGATAATTTTCAATATCACTGCTCATGGCTGTTTGTCCACCAATATCTTTGGTTAACATTAATGTTTTAAGTTTCTTTCTGGCAGCATAAATTGCTGCTGTCATACCGGCCGGGCCAGCTCCAATAATAATCAAATCATAGACCATAAGAATTTTCCTTTATTATATTTTAACAGGTTTATAATTTTTTGGAGCTTGTTTTAAATAATTAGCTAATTGAGCTCTGCTCAAAAGTCCTGCTTGAGCACCTATTTTTTGTACTACGCTCATCGCATTAATTGGTGCCCATTTTAGTGCTGTTTGAATATCTTCACCGAGGGCGATTGCCGCAGTAAAGGTGGCACTGTAAGCATCACCTGCACCTGTTCTCTCAAATGGCGGCGCTGGATCAGGATAGTTTGGCATCTTATAAATGCTTGTCCCATCAGAAGCAAAAGAGCCTTTTGGTCCATCGGTAATTACTACGATTTTGGGGCCTAGTGAATGTAATAATTTAATCAATTTTTTGATATTAGTCGCAGTAGAGCCCGTAATAAATTGTGCTTCATCCTTATTGCAACAAAAAATCTCGGTTTTTAAATAAATTTTTCTTAGTTTTTTTAGGCCTAATTTCATCTGATATGTACCTGGCTGAAATGCTAATTTGACATCTGGATTTGCCTTCAAATAATCAATAATATCATTATGCATATTTTCAGCACTTTCACCTATTGAACTTAAATATAGCCAGCGCGGTTTTTGATAAGCGGCGATTTTTGGCCAATGATATTTATAGCTTTCATGTTTTATCAAAATAGTACGGTCATCCTTATACCAAAGTACATAATGATAATTTGAGTGTTTGCTATTATGAATCTTTACAAATTCTGTTGATACTTTTTTGTGTTTAAGAACTCTTAAAGTATCCTTGCCGACTAGGTCATCGCCAATATTAGTAACTAAAGCACTATTAAGGCCTAATTCAGCAAAGCAAACAGCAGCATTTGGACTATTACCCACACCGTTAATAATGATTGCCTCTTCAAAAGGAATCTTCGAACCATATGTCATGCACAACAGCGGATGATGATCATGTGGGGAGCGCTTTATCTCAGCTTCCGTTGGCAAAAGTTTAATAAAAGCATCTGTTACTATATCTCCAACTGATAAAATATCAATTCTACTCATCAGATGCTCCTTTGACTTATTTTTATCTGTTTGAGTACCGGGTTTCTCAAAATCCCCGCCTTTGCACCAATGTAGTGAATAACTGAGGTAGCATTTGCCGAAGCAAGGGTCATAGCCTCTTTGATGCTTTTATTTTTGATAATACTAGCAACAAAAGCCGAACCATAAGCATCACCAATGCCAGTTTCATCAATACGTGCAACTTTTTTATAAATTTTTGAATGATAAATAGTATCACCGCCCAACACCCAGCTTCCGTTTTCTCCGTCAGTCATTACTACTGTTTTTAGCCCAGCATCTCTGACTGCGCGAAGTGCATTGATTGGCTTTTCATATTTACTTAAAATTCCCAGCTCTTCATTATTGAGTATGACGATATCTGCTTGTTTTAAGAGTTTTAATAGACGTCTGGGTTTTGCAAGTTCAGAAACTGATGGATTGATTGCGACTTTGATACGCTTTTTATCTGCCCAGTTGAAAATTGCTGATAAAATCTTTAAATCTCCGCCTACTGAAGTTATATAAAACCAATGAGCCTTAAATTTATGTAAATTAAAATCTTTTTTCAGATATTTTTTTGAATTACCAAAATACACCATTCTGGTGGTTTCACCGCTTGAGGAGAGTAAATATGTTGAAACGGCAGTATGATAATGAGTATCTCGAACAATCAAATTTTGTGAGATTTTTTCTTTTTTTAAAATATGCAGGATTTCACGTCCCGCACTATCTAAGCCAATTTTTGTTACGCAAGCAGTTTTTAAGCCTTGTCGAGCAAAGGTTACTCCTGCGTTTGTAGCACTGCCGCCTGTTTCAGTAATAATCTCACTTATCTCTGTTTCTTCGCCTTGAGCTAAAATCGTAAAAGGTTCACCATCAATAAAACTCGGTCGAAAAGCTTTACTGGTTAAGAAAATGTCTTGAGAAGCCCTGCCGATAGTAATGACATGATACTTCACTTTTTAGCCTTTCCTTTTTATAAGCTCGATGGCAAATTTCTCAATATGTTTTGCATTTAATTCATATTCTTCCCATAGTTCGGTGATCTTGCCTGACTGACCAAATCTATCACGAGCCCCAATTCGGATAAGTGCCGTAGGATGATTTTCACTTAAAACTTCTGCAATCGCTGAACCCAACCCACCATTAATCTGTGCTTCCTCAACTGTCAAAACTGCCTGAGTCTTTTTTGCACTTTTAAGGATTGTATCTTTATCTAGTGGTTTAATAGTAGAGCTATTGATTACTTCAGCAGAAATATTTTGTTTAGACAGGTTCTTGGCTGCCTTTAAGGCCTCATAAACAAGCGGGCCGCAAGCCACAATTGTCAGATCACTTCCTGAAAATAAAACTTGTGCCTTGCCGATTTCAAAGGGTGAATCTAGAGTAGTTATCACTGCTGTTTTTTCCCGAGCCAAACGCAAATAAGTAGGTCGAGAGTTTTTGGCTATAGCTATAGTGGCCTTTTTTGCTTCAAAATAGTCACAGGGCACGACGACAATCATATTTGGCATTGAGCGCATCATGGCAATATCTTCTAGCATTTGATGTGTAGCGCCGTCCGGACCTACCGAAACACCGCCATGCGAACCAATTATCTTAACTTCCCTTTCATTTAAAGTAATTGTGGTTCTAATTTGTTCCCAATTACGTCCTGGTGAAAATCCCGCGTAGCTAGTAATAAATGGAATTTTATTAACTGCTGCCATGCCGCTGGCTACAGTTGCCAAATTCTGCTCGGCCACGCCAACCTCAATAAAGCGATTAGGAAATTCTTTTTTGAATGCTTCCATTTGCGTTGATTCTGTCAGATCTGCACATAAAGCCACTACTCTTTCATCATTTTTGCCAGCTTCTACTAAGCCCTCGCCGAAACCTTTACGGTTGGGGACTAGCTCAATATCGTCGGCAAATAACTTGCGGCTAAGTTTTTGGTTTTCAATTATCATTCGTGTTCACTCCTGATTTGACCCCTTAGTGTACGTAATTCAGCAAGCGCTTTTTTGTAGTCCTCTCTGGCAGTTTCAGGATGCGGATCATAGCCGTGCCAGCGAAAATCATATTCCATAAAATCAACACCTTTACCGGCGATTGTGTGAGCAATTATTACAGTCGGTTTTTCAAAAATCGCTTTTGCTTGATCGCAGGCAGCAATTATTTCTTCTATATTGTGTCCATCAATTTCAATTACATGCCAATTAAAAGCCTGGTACTTCATAGCAAGTGGTTCCAGTGGCATCACATCCTCGGTATTACCGTCAATTTGAATATTATTACGGTCCAGTATCACTGTTAAGTTTGATAGTTTGTATTTGCCGGCTAGCATTATACCTTCCCAGCAATTTCCCTCCTGATGCTCGCCGTCACTAGTCACACAATAAACTCTTGATAGCTTATTGCTGTCAATTCTTAGCGCCAAAGCCATTCCGGCTGCTTGAGATAAACCGCTGCCTAATGGCCCGCTGGTGGTTTCTAGACCAGGCAGTCTTACTCTTTCCGGATGTCCTTGCAGACGACTGCCGAATTGCCTAAGTGTCATAAGCTCATTAACGGGAAAGTAACCAGCTTCGGCCATAGTGGCATAAATTACTGGCGCAATATGGCCATTTGATACCACTAATCTATCCCTATCTGGTTTATCGGGATTTTTTGGGTCATAATTGAGTATTCCGCCAAAAAATAAACAGGTAAAAACATCAGCCATATCCAGAGGACCCGCTGAATGTCCACTACCGGCTGCTATTAACATTTTTATGATCAGCTGACGGATTTGATTGGCCTTTAACTCTAACTCTTTTACTGTCATCTGATTGCCTCACTTAACTGCTGGTAAGCTTCAACTGGATCATTGGCTTTAAAAATAGCACTGTTTACATTAATAACATCAAAATCAGCCTTAGCTATTACCTTAACATTTTCTAAACTCGCACCACCATCCAGACCAATTTCTAGATCTGGTTTTATAACTCTTGCTTGCAAAGCTTTTCCTAAATTTTTCGGCTGAAATTCTTGTCCAGCAAAGCCAGCGGGATAAGCCATTACCAGTAAATGATCAATCAGTTCAAAAAAATGCGAAATATCACCAATTTGTGTTTCCGGATTAATAGCAATTCCGGTTTTGATATTAAAATTTTTAATTTTTTTTAAGTACGGTTCTATGTTTTTATCAATTTCGTATTGAATAATTATCAAATTCGGCTTGAGCTTTGTGCTACTTATTATATATTCATCAGGTTTGGTAACCATTAGATGAATATCGATTAATAAATTACCTATACCATCTATCTCGTCCGGAAATAAAGTTCTATTATCAACGAAATGTTCGTCAATCACATCAAGTTGAAAACGATCAGAGATTTTTTTGACTATTTCCAATTCACGATCAAGCTGATCTTTATTGCTAGTAAGAATTGCCGGAACAATTTTAGCCATTTAATTCTCCGTTTGTTCGATCTGACGAATACGTCTTATGTGGCGCTGGACATTAGAAAAAGGAGTCTTAAGCCAGGTTTTGGCAATTTTAATCATTTGATTATTAGTCAAAAACCATGCTGGCAGACTCAATACATTGCTATCATTATCATTTCTAGTTTCCTGAGCTACTTTTTCATTCCAAACTACGCTAGCTCTGATGCCTTTTAGCCTATTAGCCGCTATCGCCATGCCCTCGCCAGAACCGCAAGTTAAAATTCCCATTGAGTCAGGGGTTTTGATAACTGCTTCTGATAATTTTTGTGCATATACCGGATAATCATCATTAGGATCTAGCTTATCAGGACCAAGATCAATAATTTCATATTTTTTTCTAAGGGAGTTAATCAAGGCATCTTTAGCCTCAAAACCTGCATGGTCACTGGCGAAAAAAACTTTCATGATTTTTTTGCTAATCTTCCTATTTTCTCTGCAATTTCAACTAGTCTATGCGAGTAACCCCATTCATTGTCATACCAGGCAACAACTTTTACCATATTGCCGCCGATAACATTGGTAAGCTTTAGATCAGCTATTGATGAATGTGGGTCACCGACAAAATCACTTGATACAAGCTCCTCCTGCGTCCAAGTTAGCACATCTTTAAACCTAGGCTCATCAGCTGCTTTCTTGATTACCGCATTTACTTCTTCGATCGTCGTATTTTTCTTAGTCAAAAAAGTAAAGTCAGACAATGAAACGACGGGTGTTGGCACACGTATGCTTAGTCCTTGGAAAATCCCTTCCAGCTGGGGGAACGCTTTTGCTGCAGCAATAGTTGCCCCAGTAGTTGTAGGGACAATATTTTCTGCGGCATTTCGCCCTTCGCGAAGATCCCGAGCAGGTGCATCTTGCAGAGCCTGGCTAGCAGTATAAGAATGGATTGTAGTCATCATAGCCTTTTCTATGCCGAATTCACGCTCTATTATAAAAGCAATTGGCGTAATATTATTGGTGGTACAAGAAGCATTGGAAATTATTTGATCATTAGATAATTCATTTTCATTGACACCAATAACATAAGTGCCGACTTTTGTAGTGTCACCTTTGACAGGTGCTGAAATTACTACTCTCTTTGCTCCAGCTTTTAGATGTAAGTTAGCGCCCTCATAAGTAGTAAATCGCCCTGTGGATTCTATAACTACATCAATCCCCATTTTTTTCCAGGGCAATTTATCTGGTTCTTTTATTGCTGTAACCTCTATTTTTTTACCATCAACAATGATATGGGTTTCATTAAAGCTTACTTTTTTGTCATAATGACCATAATTTGAGTCATGCTCTAAAAGATAAGCTAATGTTTTCGTATCCGTTAAATCATTAATTGCCGAAATCTCTAGATTAGGATTGACAAAGGCTATCTTGAAAGCACTGCGGCCAATGCGGCCAAAACCGTTGATTGCTATTTTTATCACTTCTTTTGTCCTTATTTCTTATGTTTATATTTTAGCCCGATAAGCGGATTGGCTCAAGGTAAGAAAAAGGATTTATTTTTTAGCCAGCTTAGTATGTGGTTTGCAAACATTATTTGAACAATCTGCGCCAGTTGCCCAAAGCTTAATTGTTTTGTCTTCATGCTCTCCGCAAAGTGCTTGATTAGTCTTGGTATTAATAAAACTCGGCACTCCCGGCATACCGCCACAAGCTTCTGATAGCTGATCAAAATATTTTTCCATAAAAAGTCTATTTTCCTCATTATTCCAAACTTCTTTTTTATCTATCTTGATACCCAGCTCATCTTCGATTTTTTCGATAACCGGTCTCATGACAATACAATGAGGGCAGGTTTCGCCGTAAAACTCAATTAGATGATTATGTTTTTCGGACATTTATTTTCTCTTTATTTAAATAAATAATAACACTTAAAGTAAAAATCACCAGAGCAGTTAAATCAGCCAGCAAACAGTATTGACACCAGGCTTTGAGTACAAAGGCTTGAATTGAGAGCAGGTACACAGAAGAGATCACACCCAAACTAGCTACAAGTAAAAGCAGCTTTTTATTGATCGTATTAAACAAAAAATGTACGGTTAATATCAGCATAAAAAAATAAAAAATCACTCCAAATAGCGCCACGGGGATATTAAAAATCGTGGCATAAGAGCTGGATAGTACTTTTTCGCAACCTTTAGTGACTGTACAATTCAGTGTAGTGTGGGCAAAATGCTCACGGGTTAAAAAAGCTGAATCCGCCAGACCAACGACTGATAATATAGAAATAGCTAAAACTAAAGTCTTATTTCTCAACAGCGTTTTTTATTGCTTGTCTCAAGGCATCTGAGCCAGTCGTGGTATCCACTACTTCACCGTTGATATAAAAAGTCGGTGTACCCGGTACGGCTAAACGGTCGCCCAAGCTTCTATCTTGATTAATTTTATCGATAAATTTTTTACTCTCAACATCATTTTTGAATTTAGTAACATCTAGACCTAGCTGACTGGCGAAATTTATAAATTCATTCATCGCTTCATTTGACTCTGCCCATTTTTCCTGATTTACATAAAGCAAACCGTGCATCTCCCAAAATTTACCCTGATCGCCGGCTGCTTCGGCACTCAAAGCAGCTAATTCAGCATTTTTATGTATGTTAGTTAACGGAAATTCTTTAAAAATCAGTTTAAATTTATTCTCAAATTCCTTTTTCAGATCCGCCAGTATTGGTTCATACTTTTTGCAGGCAGCACACTGGAAATCGCCAAATTCAGTTAACACTGTTTTGGCTCCCTCAGGTCCACTCGACCACCCGACAGTCAGCAGCTTCTTATCGTCATTGCTAATCAACTTTGAAGAAGTTTTGTCTAAATCCGATTGTTTATTATCGGTTGATTTGAGCGCAAAAACTACAAAACCGATTACCGCCAGGATTACTACGCTTATTATTATTGCTGGCAAATATTTTTTCATTAGCTTCTATTACAGATTATTTTGTTAGGTTTTAGCCTAACTTGACATTGCTTTCTTTAAAAGTTTCGACTTTGCGTGTAGCCTTGTCATATTTTTTAAAAACCAGCTTATCAGGAGTATTAGTGGGATTTTTACGCGTATAGTAAAGAGTCCCGCTGTTCGGGTTTTTAAGGACTACGATTTGCCTGGATGTCTTAGCCATAAAAAACTAATTTACACTTCGAGTAATTTTAATCGTTTTGAGTTTAAATATCAAGAGTTAAGCTTATTGGGGCGTGATCTGAGCCCATCACCTCTGTATGAATGTCAGCCGCAACAATATAACGTTTTAAGCTTTTCGAGGCTAAAAAATAATCAATACGCCAGCCGACATTTCGCGCCCTTGCATTTGCCCAATGCGTCCACCATGTGTAGTAACCTTTGCCACGGTGGAACAGACGCAATGTGTCAATAAACCCTGCATCAATAAAATTTTGAAATCCTTCGCGTTCCTGACTAGTAAACCCCTTATTGCCTTCGTTTTCCTTAGGGCGTGCTAAGTC
>JAUYJX010000037.1 GCA_030699245.1 bacterium
TATGATTATTTAGAGGAATTTAATAAGAGCAGAAACCCCATAGATCCACGCTATAAACTCATTTTGAAATACTATAATGGAGGCTCAGTCAGATTGGAGAGCGTAATAGTTGATGATATAAAAATGGATTATTCAAAAGCCGACGTAAAAGTCGAAGAATTTGATCAAACCGGCACAATTGAACAAACTTCAGAAATTCTAAAAGCTTTGCAAAAAGAAATGACAGAATTCTCTGAATTTCTCAAACAAAAATTTTTCGAAAACAGTACTGCATTAAAGAATTAGAATTAATAAAGTCTTTACACTGCCAGCAAAACTCGTCTTCGTAACAGAATGGTATCTTTAGACTGATTGATGTTAAAATAAAAACATAAGCTTTTACAAAATAATGGCGGCTACAAAAACCCCCTACAATAAGGTAGTAAAAATATCAAAACCGAATAAGGCTTTAAAAAAGCTAAAATATTCTAAGCTCAAGAAGTTAGAATTAGCTCTTGTAATTTTGGCAACAATTATTGTTGCTATGCTCTCGCTTATAATTTATATATTATATAATGCGCGAATTTTGAACCTAGATGCTCTATTTAGCGTATCGCAACAACTAAACATTCAGGAAGCTGTGCAGGATGTTGAGATAAAATCTGATTATGGCTTTGAAACTATATATAATAACCGACCGCTTAGCGCCAGTGGTTATAAGGAGAATAAAGATTTAGTAGGTAAAAATGAAGACCTGCAATTTAAGAATAATTATTCTTTGCTGACAATTACACCTCGTGACAAAAGCTCTGGCGACAATTCAAGCTTAACTATTTCAACTAGTACGAAGAAAGACTTTTTGGAGAATGCTAAAAAACAATTTGGCAGTAACCTAAACGATACGGAGCTAGCTAAAAAGTACTTTAGCAAAGCAAAGGATCCTAACTATAAATATGAAATAATTTCAAATGAAAAGATTAAAATAAATGATATCGAATATGATAAATCGGAATATCGGCAAACCCCTGGCGTTTTAGGAAACAAGTTAACGGCAAGCGCGAAAGTCGTTGATTATGTTACTGTCCAGAATAATAGGCCTTATCTTATTGAAATCAGGCTTCTTCCTGAAAATTCCTTATTCCAAGGTTACTATCAAGATATAGTTAATCATACAAAATATTTTATTCCCACAACTCCATTAAGTTTTAAAACCAATATTTTGTCTAATGCGGAAAAGAGTAATATTGAAAGGCCTGCTTTTGATTTTTCCCCATTTATTCCCAAAGCCCATGCCGCTAAAAAATTAAGCGAAGCAGCTGATGATATTAAGGTAATAGCCACTAATTTACCGGCAACTGTAAGGGTGGCAACACGGTATTGCAGTACTTTTGAACTAAAAACAAATTATAGAGTTACTATAGCTCCCCCATGTGAGGCTTGGAGTGGCAGTGGTTTCTTTATTACTGCAGACGGTCATATAGGCACCAATGGGCATGTTGTAAAAAGTGACCCTGTTATTTTGCTATCTAAAGCAATTGCAGTTGGGGACAGGGACACTATCACAAAACTTGTGCAGTCTGTTATGGGTCCAAATGCAACGAAAGAAGAGATTGCCTATGGAGTTAATCAAGTGGCTTTAGATCCCGAGTTTTATTCTGTAGCAATCTTATTGGATCAGAAGAATGTTACAATCGAAAATGCTAAAGATAACTATCAGTATGTTGTGCAATTGGGCAAGGATCCGATCGAGTATGATAAAAACACTGGCAAATTTAAAACTAGTGGCAATATTATAGAAGCGAAGTTTATTGCAGCAGATTTTGATTTCAGGGATTTTTTCGCGTTTAACGAAAAAACCCAGAAACAAGAATTTAGAGCATCAGATGTTGCTATCTTGAAAGCTGAGGGGAAAAATTTTCCTCTAACGAAACTCGGAGATTCTAATAATCTACCGACAGGTTCTCCGGTTACAATTATTGGTTTTCCAGGAGCTGCCGAGAACGAACTAATTGGCTCCTCGGTTTCTAAACCGACGGCAACCAAAGGAGTAGTCAGTGCTGTCCGCGAAACCTCTGGTAATAAAAAGAAACTAATCCAGACGGATGCATCAATAGATTTCGGTAATAGCGGCGGACCGGCTTTTAATAATGACGGAGAAGTTATTGGGCTTGCTACTTACGGTATTGTTAGCGAAGGAGGCGGCAAATTTAATTACTTAAGAGACATTCAGGATTTGAAAGATTTAATAAATAAGTACAATATTGATATATCGGGTAAAAGTACTACACAGTCTGACTGGGAAAAAGGATTAGGAAATTTTATCAACTCGCATTACAAAGCCTCAATAAAAGATTTTGAAAAAGTTCTCAAAGAATACTCTCCACAAACTCTAGCGCAAGAATATATAGTTATTGCAAAGGATAAAATTGCTAAAGGAGAGGAAGCACCGGACTTTATAATACCTATAATTGTTGTTTCTGTTTTTGTAGTAAGTGCCGCTGGCTTTGTAATTATCTTTATTATTCAGAGAAAACACCGAAAGGCCCTACTTCTGCGTCGTCCAGGGCAAATGCCTTACCAAACACAAAATATACCAGTTCAAGAAAATTATACTGGTCAAACAGTGGCGCAATTAGCCTCAACACCAGCAACTGATGTACAAACAACAGCTATTCAACCTCCTTCCGTGGTTGGGGCTCAACAAAACCCGTCTGCTTCACCCAATTATGCACCTGGCCAATCCTTTACTGCTCAGCAGCAAAATACAATGAACCAACCTTTACCCCCTCAAGATAATATTAACTCGTCCGCCAAACCAAGTGTGGATAATATATCTGCGAATAATCAACCGCAAATGCCCCAGCAACAAAATACAACTTCAGATAATAATTTAAATCAGCAGCAAACCAGCCCGCAAAATAATAATCAACCGCAGCCTTTACCACAACAAAATAATATGGAGAATAATCTGCCAAGTCAGCAATTACCCGATAATACCGTAGATCAAAATCAAGTACCGCCGGCAAATCAATAATTTTTCTATTTACACTACAAAAAAACCCTGTTAGGATAATAAAGTTAGAAGGTTACCAATCGTGAGCAAACAATTTAAAACAGGAGGCGACTTAATTTTTTAAAAGTCTGTAGTGTTTGTTTATGTTTGGTCGCCTTAAAAGCGGCCATTTTTAGTTCATTAATAATTTAATATGGGTAAAGGGTAAATTGTTAGGTTTAATACTTGCAATTTGCCAGTCAATTTTAAGTAAAAAGTTACTCTAAGAGCATATGATGGATGCCTAGACGTATTGTTACCGATTAAGGACGTAGAAGGCTGCGATAAGCCTCGGGAAGCTGCCAATCAAGCTTTGATCCGGGGATTTCCGAATGGGGCAACCCAATCCCGGTAATGCGGGATTACCATTAGCTGAATACATAGGCTAATTGGAGGGAACCGGGGGAACTGAAACATCTCAGTACCTCGAGGAAAAGAAAACAACCGTGATTCCCTAAGTAGCGGCGAGCGAACGGGGAACAGCCCAAACCTATAGATTTTCCAATCCGGCAGCTGCCGGAGGTTTACTGAGTTAATAAATTTAAGGTGTTGTAAGTTTGCGGATGACCACTAAAGTTTTTAGCCCAATGACTATTAGTCTTTGTACTAATGCTCATTAGCTAAAACTTCAGTGTGACCACTTTTCAGTTTAAGTGGATGAAGTTACAAAATGAAGTGATTAATGGAAGGCGCCTGGAAAGGACCACCATAGAGCGTGATAGTCGCGTACATAAAAACACTTCGTCTTTATATCCGTTTTCTTGAGTAGGACGGGACACGTGAAACCCTGTCTGAATCCGCCCCGACCACGGGGCAAGGCTAAATATAACATACGATCGATAGTGAACTAGTACCGTGAGGGAAAGGTGAAAAGTACCCCGCAAGGGGAGTGAAATAGAATCCTGAAATCATATGCTTACAATGAGTGGGAGTCCCGACTTGTCGGGATGACCGCGTGCTTTTTGTAGAACGATCCAGCGAGTTAATTTATGTAGCTTGGTTAAGCTTTAGAACAAGCGGAGCCGTAGTGAAAGCGAGCGTTAATAGCGCGCCCGTCATTTGGCGGATTGTTGCATGAATTAGACCCGAAACCGAGTGATCTAACCATGGGCAGGCTGAAGCGTCGGTAAAACGGCGTGAAGGGCCGAACCAGTGCGTGATGCAATACGCTTGGATGACCTGTGGTTAGCGGTGAAATGCTAATCGAACTCGGAGATAGCTGGTTCTCCCCGAAATAGCTTTAGGGCTAGCGTCATAAACTAGCTTTCGGAGGTAGAGCTCTGAATGGGTTAGGACCTTTTTAAGGTACCAAGCCCAATCAAACTTCAAATGCCGAAAGTAAATATTATGGCAGTCAGAAAGTGGGGGCTAAGCTCCATTTTCAAAAGGGAAACAACCCAGATCGCCATCTAAGGTCCCCAAATTTATGCTAAGTGGGAAACGATGTGAAATTGCTTGGACAACCAGGATGTTGGCTTAGAAGCAGCCATGCATTTAAAGAGTGCGTAACAGCTCACTGGTCAAGTGATTTTGCGCGGAAAATATAACGGGGCTCAAGCATAGTACCGAAGATGCGACTTCCGCCTTTGGCGGAGGGGTAGGGGAGCGTTCCTCGTGCGCTGAAGTCCCGACGTGAGTCGGGATGGAGCGCGGGGAAGTGAGAATGCTGGAATGAGTAACCATAAGGCAAGTGAGAATCTTGCCCACCGTAAGACCAAGGTTTCCTGGGCAACGTTTATCGACCCAGGGTTAGTCGGTCCTAAGCCGAGGCGGATAGCGTAGGCGATGGACAACAGGTTAATATTCCTGTACCGGTGATATTGTTGCTTAAGTAAGACGCAGAATGGTAGCCTGAGCGGACTTTTGGTTATGTCCGTCTAAGTATGTAGTCCCCGATTTATCGGGGGTGAAACACAAATGAAATCCCTGCAAAGGGAAATTCGGGTAAGCCAAGCTGACCAGAAAATTACTTAAGTTTATAGATATTACCGACCGTACCGCAAACCAACTCAGGTGGTCGGGTATAAGAGTACCAAGGTGTTCGGGAGAACCCTCGTTAAGGAACTCGGCAAAACAGCGGCCGTAACTTCGGGATAAGGCCTGCCTCGGCGCTCTTCACTGCGTGAAGAGCCGCTAGAGATTAGGAGCTGGAAGCTAGAGGCTAGAGTTTCTAAAAAAAATAAAAAACAAGCTTCAAGCTTCGGACTCCGAACTTCAAGCTCACGCGTAGCGATGAGCGTCGGGGCCGCAGCGAAAGAACCCATGCGACTGTTTATCAAAAACACAGGTCTGTGCTAACACGAAAGTGGATGTATACGGGCTGACGCCTGCCCAGTGCCGGAAGGTTAAGTAGCGGAGTGCAAGCTCCAAAATGAAGCCCCGGTGAACGGCGGCGGTAACTATAACCGTCCTAAGGTAGCGAAATTCCTTGTCGGGTAAGTTCCGACCCGCACGAATGGCGTAACGATATGGGTACTGTCTCAACGAGGGACCCGGTGAAATTGCAATAGCGGTAAAGATGCCGTTTACCCGCACCAAGACGGAAAGACCCCGTGCAGCTTTACTACAGCTTGGCATTGTGTCTGGCTTGAGTTTGTATAGTATAGGTGGGAGACTTTGAAGCTCCGGCGCTAGCCGGAGTGGAGTCATCAGTGAAATACCACCCTAACTTAAGCTTGGCTCTAACCCCGGCCGCAATATGCGCATATATTTCATGTGCTCATATTCCGGTCGGGGAACAGTGTCTGGTGGGTAGTTTAACTGGGGCGGTTGCCTCCTAAAGAGTAACGGAGGCGTTCAAAGGTTGGCTAGGTTTGGATGGAAATCAAACCGATAGTGCAAACGCATAAGCCAGCTTGACTGCGAGACCTACAAGTCAAGCAGGTACGAAAGTAGGAGTTAGTGACCCACTGCATTTTCCGACGTAAGTCGGAATTGAGAGTGGAATCGGCAGTGCTCAACGGATAAAAGCTACGCCGGGGATAACAGGCTTATAGCGCCCAATAGTCCACATAGACGGCGCTGTTTGGCACCTCGATGTCGGCTCGTCTCATCCTGGAGGGGAAGCACCTTCCAAGGGTATGGCTGTTCGCCATTTAAAGAGGTACGCGAGCTGGGTTCAGAACGTAAATTACATTGCGCTCTACTACTGAGAAGTAGTAAAATACTGATGTACATCGCATCTACAGTATTAAATCCGACTATATCGGTGAAACCCTACTGGATCATTCGAACGGATCCAAGGGCAATACCGAGGGAAGATTATTTGATGTCAAATGAAGAAATAGCCTATATAGCTGGTTTTTTGGATGGTGACGGATCAATAATGGCTCAACTTGTATATCGTAAAGATTACAAGTTAGGTTATCAGATTCGTACCAGCGTTGTTTTTTATCAAAAAAGCAACCATAAAGACTATCTTCTGTGGTTACAGAAGCAGCTAGATTATGGATATGTTCGTGATCGTAATGACGGCATGAGCGAATACACCATAGTTGGTTTTAGAGAAGTGAAATTTGTATTGAAACTTCTACATCCCTTTCTTCGTTTAAAGAAAAATCTTGCATCTGAAGTGTTGAGTATTATAAACCAGCACCCCAAAAAGCTTAGTACTGCAAAGTTACTAAGCTTGGCAGTATTGGTAGATAAAACAGCTCGTTTCAACTATTCGAAACGGCGCACCAATACTTCAGAGGTAGTGAGAGAATTTCTTGTAAAACAACATTTAATCCCCGTAGAGACTGATTCTCGAAATAGACCATCGAGATGAGATTGGCCAGTTTACTGGCAGATCATACGTCGGCCCCTAGCTACATACAAAGTAGAAGGGTGAAGATATAGTCCATGCCACTCGTAATAGTGGATATGGCCGTGCAATTGCACGATTTGTAACGAGATAGCATCAAACTTACAAATTATCACTTTTAAGTGATGGTCTCATGCGTGAGACAGTTCGGTCCCTATCTGGTGTGGGCGTAAGGAAATTTGAGGGAAGCTGCTTCTAGTACGAGAGGACCGAAGTGGACGAACCTCTGGTGTACCGGTTGTCGCACCTGCGGCATTGCCGGGTAGCTACGTTCGGACGGGATAAACGCTGAAAGCATATAAGCGTGAAGCCCCTCCCAAGATTAGATTTCCCCATTAGACTCCATGTAGACTACGTGGTTGATAGGCACTAGGTGTAAGTTCGGTAACGGATTCAGCCGAGGTGTACTAATAGTCGATTGACTTTTTACTTTTTCGCGATTTTAGCGAAAGGTTGACTGGCAGTTTGCAGGTATTATCAATACCTAAAAAAAGCTCATATTGAATTAAAAACTTTGTTTATTTAATTAAAAACAACCAAACCGGGGTTGTGTATTTGATGCTGGTATCTCTAGCGAGCGGGCCACACCTGTTCCCATGCCGAATACAGAAGTTAAGCCGCTCTGCGCCGATGATACTCGTTCTGCGGGGAAAGTAGGACGATGCCAGCATTAAACACATAACCTTAGTTGCGAAAGCCGAATACAGAAGTTAAGCCGCCATTTGGCAAAGCGACGATACTCTACCCGAAGAAGCAGCTTTATTTTTTTATGATTTTTTTCGCTTTATTTAAATGATGATTAGCCTTTTTTAAAGCTTTCTTTGCCCATTCATATTCCGTTGCCAATATCATTAGACCGATAATTAGCACTAAAATTCCAGGTCCAGGCAGTACAAAAAGAGCAAAGGCAATTAAGATTACGGTCATACCTATAATGGTGATAAATACTCGTTTTGTATGTCTAAATAAATTCATTTAATAGTATTATACGTGTTTGACGGCAAAAATATAATTTAATTTAAATAATTATGTTTTTGAATAAATATATTATTCTTTATTTAAGGTGTTTATTCTCCTTAAATAAAAAAATTTTAAGATCATATATTGCCTTTATGATTGAAATATTGATATGACTGTCGGCACTAAGCATCATCCGTTCACCATCCAGCTGCACTAGACTGTCGTCGCCGACCAGATCAAGGCTGTAGCTTGGAGCTTGCGGTTGCTCTTTGAGTCCAAAAAATGCACCCTGAATACCGGTCCTGAGGATTGCAGCTGTGGGATAAGCTTTTGCACTTGTGTCAATCGTGATGATTTCAAACAAACCATCAGCGGGATTGCCGTTTGAAGAAATCTCCAGCCATTTCGCCATATGACGGGTATTGTGAAAGGTTAGACTGTCAAGTTTATGGTAATTTCCCCGCTCATCAATCATCTCAAAAGTTTTACGGTTCTTAAGCAAAAACGGTACTATTTTGAGTTCAGTGATGCTATTGCGGGGGTGATGCTTATTAAGATAATCTGCTCCCTGGGCAGTAATCCCAAAACCGATATAAGAGTGTGCAAACCTCTCAAATACCGTACCATTTTCACTTATAGCAACTAATTTCAGCAGATCGATTTCGCGTGTCAGACCAGAACGTACTTTTTCCACTAACTGGTCCAGGCTATAACGGTGTAAACTGCGATAATGGTCATTAGCATTACCCGCTTTAAACACTGCCGCAATGGTGTTTCGACCTGTTTCCCGATCTGCTTTCTTGATGCCATTGACTACTTCGTTGTAAGTACCGTCTCCACTAGCTGAAATAATCAGTAAATTACTGGAGTTCTTAGCTTCCAAATAGGCCAGTGTCCTAGCATGATCGGGCCCCTTTGTAGTGAAAATGTCGGTTTCAATCTCGGGTAGACTAACTAGAAGTTTCTCCCGTAGCTTCCCGGCTTTTTTATCGCCATGGCGACGACTCTTCGGGTTAGCAATAATCAAGATATTCTCAAAAGGCAAAGCATCATCATTCACTTTGTGGCCTTTCTTTTCAAGTTTCCACTACCTAATGTACAAGGCAATTAAACCGATAGTACAATAAAAACTAAGAATCTAGCAAATTTTTCTAAAAAGTCATTGACAAATACTTCTTAAGCTGATAAAGTATATATATATCAAACATAACAACTTTGTTTAACAAAGCCTACTGGTAGGGTTAGACATTGTTAAACTCTTTAAGAAAGGAGTCGAACAATGCCAGGAACAAGAAAGGGCGGACACAGAGCCGCTAAGACTAATAAAAGCCGATACGGTATAGATTTTTATGTAAAAATCGGATCTGTAGGCGGTAAGAAAAGTCGTGGTGGCGGATTCGCCAAAAATCCTGAACTTGCCCGTATTGCCGGTGCTAAAGGTGGTAAAGCTAGCCGAAAGAAAGCTGCTTAAAAATCAAAAAATATAAATAACAAAAACCCGGTCTCAATGATCGGGTTTTTGTTATGGATGAATGATAGTTCTGGTTACTCTTTTGTCTTTTCGTTTATTCACCCGCCAGCGGGTTTGACAATTAAAACATCTAAATTCATTCAGTTTTTGCTGGAGGTTGAAATTATCACACTCGGGGCAGGTAGCACGAGAACTTACCCAAAGGTCATAACTCTCGATGCAGGTTGTGATATAATCTTCGTCAATTTTTATCTTAAATATTGGTGCTAATTCCCTAGTTTTGTTCCAGGCCTTAACCTCCATTATCAGTAGCTCCAGATCATAATCATAATCTATATGGCCAAGCAGGCAATGGCTGATTTCATGCAGCAGATTTAAGCGTCCCAAGTCGCTTTCCAGCTTTTCAGGGTCATAATTGACGATATCCTCGCTGGCACTATAAGCAAAATGGTCGCTAGCCAAAAATTTTAGAGCATCAAAGTAATTGATGATATCCATATATCCTCCGATTAACTTTAAGTATATTTTTTAAACTTAGCTTTAAGCAAGCTTAAGCATTTTGACTAGCCAGCCACCACAGCGTCAAGACTCCTGACTGGCAAGCATTATAGCACCCAGCGTTGGCGCGGTTTCGACATATTTGGCTTGAACTACCATAGGCAGTGGATAAAAAGCCGGATATCTTTTTAGATTTTCATTCAAATACCGCTCAAAATGCTCAAAATGCACGCTTACGCCACCGCCGAGCACCACAATATCTGGCGAAGTGATCGTTATCAGATTATAAATTCCTACACTTAAATCATAAGCGATCAATTGCCAGGTTGCCGGGTCATCAATTTCGGCGGCGATTTTACCAAAACGGCGTTTTATTGCTTTGCCGCTGACAATATACTCAAAGCTTCCAAGCTCTTGGTGCCTGACATGATGGTCATAATCAATTATTTGTTTGCCGCCTTCAGAATTAAATCGTCCTTTTATCGGTACACCATCAACTGTAAAACATGTGCCGATACCAGTTGAGATGGTGATATAAAGCATATTGCGATGATTTTTCCCTGCACCAGTCCTTGCTTCGGCGATTGCCCCGCAAGCCGCATCATGTTCTAAAATTATCGGACAATTAAAACGTTTTTTTAATGGAGTAACTAGTTCTAGATTACGCCAAGTCAAATTATTGGGTTTTAGTATCATACCGTTTTCGATATCCAACGGACCTGGAGCAGAAATGCCGATAGCATCAATTTGTGAAATCTTACAAACCTTTTCAATGGCTTGCGAGATCAGACCGATTGCTCCGTGCTGATTGATTGGTGTCGCGATTTTGATACTATAATCAATTTGACGCCCCAGTCTTGAACCGGCTACCCGTATTTTAGTTCCGCCTATATCTACTCCAATAAACATAAGCATATTATAGACTAAAATCAAAAAAGCAGTGAACTGCCCAGAAAGGGTGCTAACTAGCACCGCATTCTGCGCATTCCACTGCTTTTTTAAATTGCTAATATATTACCACAAAATACTAGTTTAGTCAATTTTTACATTCATATTTAATCATAATTCTTAGGCTTGCACTTGAGTATCACTCGTCTTACAATGCATTTAGACTAATTTGGTGAGGCTTTATGGAAAAGAAAAATGTAATCAAGATAGTAATTGCCATAGCAGTAATCCTGCTAATTGTGATTGCAACTTTTGCTTATGGGGATGCTCAGCGCAAAGCTCAGCAAAAAGGACAGGCTAAAAGCACCCAAACTTCTCAGAATACCCAAGGCTCAACTTCAAATCAAACCGTTACTCCTCAAGGCGGCGGCAATCAGCCGTCCGGCGTACAAAATCCTGCTGCACCTGCTCCTCCTACGAATGGTCAAACCCCGCAAACCGGCCCAGAAGTGTTTTATGCCTTACCGATAGGCATAATTACGGTCCTCTATTTTTACAATCGCAAGCTGATCAAAGCACATAGCAGATAGACTTTATCTTTACTAATAGGTTCAAATAAGCTAAAATAATC
>JAUYJX010000041.1 GCA_030699245.1 bacterium
CACCGCTATTAGTCCAGGTGATTGTGCCGGTATTTTTTGCTGATACTGTCCAGGTAGTTTTTTGACCAGCAACCAAATTGCCAGACGGGCTCTGGCCGATATATTGCCATTGGTAATTTTTTAGAGAATTATAAGCATTAATGCGGCCAAAACCATATTCATTAGTAAAGTTTTGGCCATTCATACCAACAACTTTATCAGCGCCGTTTTTGATATACGAATCAACTGCCCCAACGCTAGCATTTGGCAACAGTGATTTTATTAGAGCTGCCTGGCCTGCGACAATTGGCGTTGAAACAGATGTTCCATAAGCGCTGGTCGTGTATGCACTTGTTTGATTGGATTGGGTTAAATAAGTGGTTCTAATACTCCCAACTCCTGGTGCAACTACATCTAGATTTGCCCCATAAGTACTAAAGGAAGCTCTATTGTCATTTATATCGGTAGCACCCACAGCAATTACTTCCGGGTAATTTGCCGGGTAAATTATACAGTTGCAATTGCTATTACCAGCAGCAGCTACTACCACAACGCCGTTACTTATGGCATTGCCAATAGCGCCGCGAATAATCCCATCAGGGTCAGGTTCACCTAAACTTAAACTAATTACCTTAGCTCCCCTGCTAACCGCATAATTGATCGCCGAAGCTACTGTGTAGGTATCGCCATAACCATTATCGTCAAGCACTTGAATTGGCAGGATCTTGACATTCCAGCCAATGCTTGCCACCCCTAAACCATTATTAGTAGCTGCTGCGGCTAGCCCTGCAGTCATGGTGCCGTGATAAACAAATTGGCCATTCCAGTTATCAGTGCCGGCCATTGGGCTATTGTCATTATGAATAAAATCCCACCCGTTCGCGAGATCAAACTTACTAGCTAAATCCTGATGATTTAAGCCAAAACCAGTATCAAGTACTGCTACCTTGACAGAAGACGAACCGGTAGTTATATCCCAAGCAGCCGGAGCAGAAATTTTACTTAAATGCCATTGCTGTGAAAATAGCGGATCGTTAGGAGTAGCTAGGGCTCTATAGATTTTATTTTCATTAACACTAACCCCCTCTCCGGTGCTTTTAATGTCCTTTTGGGACAGAGGAACTTTATAAGAATTAGTGCCGGTGATCTGTTTAATATCAGCTGGGTTTAGTTTGTTGCCGGCCAGAAACTGGCTTTTGATATTTTCATTGGCAAAAGTTACTATGCTAGACTTTTCATCGGTACTGCTCTTTTTATCCGCAAAAACATCCACGGGAGGTTCAGCGGGTGATGGTTCTTTTTTAGTTTCTTCTTTTACATTATTTACATTTGCTTTGATGGGCTGGTTGTTCTTTTTAAATTTCAAAAAAAGAGCTACAGCAACCAAACCAATAGCAATAGAAACTATAATTAGAACCAATATTGTTTTTTTAGCTCTTTTGGTCATTTCTTTGACTCCGTAAAGAATATTATACTCTCTCTACTGCGCCTATAAATAGTACAGTATAGATAGTACAAATATTGCCAAAAGCATATAATTTAGTTATGACCAGTCAAAAATCTGCCAGAAAAATTAAAAAGAATCCAGAATCGCCTGATAACAGAATCATTTTGCCGGAAAGAAAAAGAGCAAAGACCTCACATAAACTCGGGCTGGGTTTGGGTATTTTAGCTATTTTAGTTTTAACCTACCTATTAATCTTAAACATCGCTTATGCGAGTAAGCTTTTCCCAGGCACGTGGGGTAACGGCGTTTATTTGGGCGGAATGACTAAATCTCAAGCACTAGATTTATTAAATCAAAAAACCAGCGCCTATCTAAAGAGGCCAATTATTGTTACTTCTGAAAATAACAGCTGGCAAATTGATCCGGAAAAGATAAATGTTAGTTTTCAAAACGAACAATTAATAAATGATTTATATAACACTACCCATTCACTTAATGTTCTTGCTAGCCTGTCTAACCAAATGGCTACGATTTTTGGCCTAAACAAGAAATCTTACAAGGTTAGTTTTGACGCTGATAAATTAAGCGGCTATTTGATCCCGATCAATGATGCTGTCTCAACCCCTGTGAGTGATGCCTTTTTTGGTTTATCGGACGAAAATCAGCTGATTATTAATCCGTCTATTAGCGGTAACCGCATAAATACAGATCAGTTTTTGAAATTATTAGAAAAAAATATCGGCTTAACTAGCAGTGAACCTGTTATGATTCCCGCTTATCAGCTGGCTTCGGCTGTTAGCGAAAATGATTTGAGGGGTTTCGAACCGCAGGTTAGAGGTTATTTGGCAAAACCACTTGTTTTGGTTTATGCCAACAAGAATTTTGAGGTAAAACCCAAACAAATTCTCTCTTGGGTAAGGGTTAAGAGCACTCAACCAACGGTAGTAAAAAAACCAAGTTCTCTATCGGTTTTTTTGCAAAGAGATATTAACTTTTCTTCTGGCCTTGACCAAGAATCTGTTAGCAATTATTTGACAGAGCTCTCGGGTCAAATTAATCAAAGTCCGCAGGATGCCCGTTTGAGCTTTGGCGCCGGGGGTCTAAGGGTAGTCGCACCGAGTAGAGACGGCAGATCATTAAATATTGCCGGCAGCGCTCAAGCGATTATCCAGGCTCTGGGCGAAAATTCAGAGCTACCTGATAGAAAAGTAAGACTAGCTGTGGAGATTAAAAGACCCGATGTCAGAGAGGATAATCTAGCAACCCTGGGAATTAATGAACTAATCGGTGAAGGTGTGACTTATTTTCCAGGCTCCTCAGCTAATAGAATTACAAACATTAAGGTTGGGTCGTCTAAATTTAACGGGGTTTTGCTAAAG
>JAUYJX010000043.1 GCA_030699245.1 bacterium
AGGAAGAATGGTTAAAGTCTTTGGAGAAATCGTATGGGAGCAAAGAATTTCACGAAAGACGCACGGTAGAATTGAGTAACAAGTTTATGAAAGAGTCAGCGATGAATTTTCTAAAATCTACAGAAAATGTTGAAACCGTGAATATAGCACTAGATAATATTTTTCACCCCAATGAGATACAGGGGGTTGATAAAAAATCTAGCGAGGCAGCAGCACGATACTATTGGATCTATGAATCCGAGCGTGGTTCTAAATATATCCGGATCAAAAACAGAGAGATACATGAGATAAGTAAAGACAAGTACAGAGAATCTAGCCACAGTGTCGAAATCGAGCCACATGATCCTGTTTTTTCTGTTTCTGAATTGGACATAAAACAAATAGAAGGCTCTCTAGGCCTAGAGTCTTTAATGGGGGACAATCTTCTGGAAACTACCAACGAACAGGATGAAGCGATAAGAGATCGTCTCATGCAATTGGCTAAAGAGGCAGAACCGGGCTTTATAGAAATTGAGAGTAGGGGAGGTAATGAGTATTGGGTAGATCGTGCTGGATACGGAAAAGAATATAATGGCGATCCATGGGTTGAAGAAGCATATGTAGATTATTCTTACAAAGGCAAATTGCGTTAACCGAGATAGGATTTTAGTACGGCTTTAACCGGCACGTCAGTTTTATTATTCGGTACAGCTGTAGCTAGAAGTAATCTAGAAGGAGAAAGACTAATTGGAGAAGAACAGAGAGCTAAATTGAGTATTTCACTTACCAAATATAGTTAATTTCTTTTTTGTGCTATTTTATAAATATCACTAGTCATAATGGCCAAAACAATGATTACGACAGGATAGATCAGTAAGTTCTGTTTGTAAGCTCCGTGAAAATCGCCGTGGAGTAACTTTGAATAAGCGCGGGTAAGGCCTATTGACCAAGCGGGAATATTTAGCCAAGACCAAATGGAGATATTTGGCGAGCGCATTAGGGTTTGGTAGGGGATGATAAAAATAATTAAACTAATAGCCAGAAAGAAGACTATTCTGGCTATCGGTGTTTGTAAGCCTATAAAATTAAAAAGCTTATTTGCGAGCGAGCGGTTGACCTTGGGCATCTTTGAGCTTGTCAGTAGCAATCAAGATTATGTCAACAATGTACCAAATGCCACAACCGCCAACGGTTATCAGTTTTAGTACACCTAGACCAATATAGCCCAAATAAAATCGGTCAACACCCAATGATCCTAGGAAAATTGACAGAATTAATGTAATCATCCAGTCTTTTTGCTCACCGCCACTGCTAGCGGGTGCTGGCGTAGCCTGCTGTGTGTTTTGTGTTTCTTCCATTTTTACTCCTAATTTAATTATTTTTATACTTAATCAAAAGTATAAGTTAAACATCTGAAAAATACCATAGTCAAAGCATTTTGAGAGTAATGCGCCTATCAGGCTTTAATATCAGAAGCTTCGCTGATACAATTTGATATATGGCAAATAAACTATGCAGCTTTTTAAATAAGGCCAGGCCTTTTGGGATTGAAGGCCTGGCCTTGGAGGAGTGAAGTGGCAAAACTATCTATTTCTGATACACAAAAAATCGCTAAGTTAGCAAAACTAGGCTTAACACCTGGTGAAGAAAGTAAAATTACTATTGAGCTTAATTCAATCGTTAAATTTGTTGATGCGATCCAAAAAACTGATACCAAAAATATCGAGCAAACCAGCCAAGTTACCGGACTGGTTGATGTTTGGCGTGAAGATGAAATCAAGCCTTGTAAAATATCCAGAGAAGAATTTCTCAAAAATGCGCCATTAACTGAAGGCGGTTATATAAAAGTAAAACGAGTATTGTAATGGCAAACTTGGATAATCTAACAATTGTAAAAGCGCATAAGTTACTGATAAAAAAAGAAATTAGCGCAGTTGAGCTAACGAAATCATATTTACAAATATTAAAAAAAGCTGATCAGAAAATCAAAGCTGTTTTAACCATTTGCGAAGAGCAGGCTCTCAAAAAAGCCGAAATGGTTGATCAGGAAATCAAAAAAGGCGAAAAGATTGGCTTATTAGCCGGCATTCCTTATACAGCCAAAGATATGTTTTTGACTAAAGGCATCAGAACCACTGCGGCTAGTAAGATTTTGGATAATTTCATTCCGCCTTATTCAGCATCAGTGATTGATAAATTAGATGAAGCAGGAGCGGTGCTGATCGCTAAAGTCAATCAAGACGAATTTGCCCATGGCGCAAGCACGGAAAACAGTGCTTATCATCCGACGCACAATCCATGGGATTTGGGCAAAGTACCGGGCGGATCATCGGGCGGCAGCGCAGCAGCAGTGGCAGCAGATATGGGGATATTTTCTATCGGAACTGATACTGGCGGCTCAATTCGTCAACCGGCTAGCTTTTGTGGTGTGGTTGGTTTGAAACCAACTTATGGTTTGGTTAGCCGCTACGGCGTGGTAGCGATGGCCAGCTCACTAGATGTGATCGGGCCAATTACCAAGACCGTGGAGGACAGTGCAATTATCCTAGAAGTGATTGCCGGCAAAGACAAGCTTGACGCAACAACAATTGAAGCTAAAGATTATAAATTCAGCGCTAAGTTGAATGGTAACATTAAAAAACTGAAAATCGGTGTAATCAAGCAATATCTAGAAGGATTGGATGACTATAATAAAAAAGTCTTCGATGAAGCCATAAGTAAAA
>JAUYJX010000047.1 GCA_030699245.1 bacterium
TCAAGCTCAATTTTGTCATTTTCTTTTACAATTTTAATTAATTTTGGCAAATTATTTATTAAAAATCCTTGGCGGTTTAGGCCCGTCTCAATTTTAATATGAATTTTTAATTTTTTGCTGCCTTTTTTAACCCGCAGGTGTTTAAAAAAATCAAAATTAGAAACTGTTAAACTAATATTATTTTTGAGAGCGTAATCAACCATTTCTGGCAGACTAAAGCCAAAAACTAAGATTGGAGTTTGAACACTGTTTTGTCTCAAACTTCTAGCCTCAACTACCGAATCAACACCCAAAAAATCAGCACCAAGTTTTTCGAAATATTGACTGGTTTCAATTAGTCCATGGCCGTAAGCGTTTGATTTTACTACCGCCATTAGTTTAATTTTTGGACCAACGACTTTCTTAAATAAACTAAAATTATTTTTTAAGGCTTTAGTATCTATTTCCAGCCAAGTTCTAAGTCCGCTGTGATCAATTTTCATAAATACTTAAATTAAGCAATGAGAGAAACTTCTTTTGAGCGTTCAAGAAGATCTATTGGATAATCACCGCTAAAACAAGCCGTACAAAGCTTATCTTCATCAATACCTATGGCATCTATCATGCCAGGATAAGACAAAAAATTAAGACTATCAGCACCTATTTCATTTTTTATCTGATCTACATTTAAACTAGCAGCGATTAATTTTTTTTGATTAGGCGTATCAATACCGTAAAAATCAGGGTATTTGATCGGAGGGGAACTAACCCTGATATGGACTTTTTTAACTCCCGATTGTCGTAACATTTGGACTATTTTTTTCATAGTTGTGCCTCTGACAATTGAATCGTCTATAACTATTACATCTTTGCCATTTAAGACTTCTTTCAAGGGATTTAACTTCATTTGGACATCGCGCTCTCGTAATTTCTGGACTGGTTGAATAAATGTCCGGTGGATATAGCGGTTTTTAATCAGTCCATGGTCAAAGGGTATCTTTGACTGCGAACTGTATCCGAGGGCAGCTGGAATGGCTGAATCAGGAATAGGAATCACGACGTCTGCGTTGACGGGGCTTTCTTTTGCCAGATTCATGCCGAGTCTGCGTCTAACTTCATTGACTTTTTGACCAAGTAAAACACTATCGGGACGAGAAAAATAAATAAATTCAAATATTTCTAATTTTGGATTAGGTTTAGCAAGCTGATATGATTTTAGACCATTCTCGCCTGCTATAACTAATTCACCCGGTCGAACGTCTCGTAAATATTTAGCTCCAACGGTATCTATGGCGCAAGTTTCGGATGAGAACACATAACCGCCATTTAATTTTCCTATTGCAAGTGGTCTAATACCATATTTATCCCTAAAAGCAGCTAATTGATTTTTGGTTATTACAAGAGTTGAAAAAGCTCCTGTAAAAAAATCGTAAGATGCACTAATAGCTTCTTTTAATGAATTACCTTCATCTAAATAATATCTAATGGCATCAGCCATCATCTCTGAATCATTTCTGTCTTCCAAGTATCGGTCCTTAGATATCAAAAAATCTTCAATTTGCCTAGTTGAAGGAAGATTGCCATTATGAGCTAGGCTTACTGAATCATCGTCATAAATTACCGGTTGAGAATGAGCGTCATGAGACCCTCCAGAGGTAGAATAACGATTATGACCTATTGCGATATGGCCTTTTAGATAATCGAGTATTCCATCATCAAAGACTTGGGCTACTAGACCTGGTTTAGTATGTGAAAAAAATTTGTTTGAATTTGCAGTTACTATTCCCGAACTCTCCTGCCCTCGATGCTGGAGTGCCCAAAGTCCAAAGTAAGTTAAGCGAGATACATCAAGATCTTTGCCATAAACCCCAAAAACTCCGCATTTCTCTTTCAGCTTGTCAGTATAAATCAACAGTAAACTCCCTCCATTACTAGTATTAAGTATTTAAGCCGATTTTGCTAGAACTATTTTTAGATATTAGTGATTAAATTTGCTGGAAATATTATTTCGGCCATATCTTAGGGCCTTAGCCATCCAGATTAATTCCTCTAGAAAATCATCAATTCTGTCGTTATAAGATTCGTCCAGTAGCTCTCCGTCCTTATCAAACAGTTCGCCAGCTTTTGGAAAATATAAGTCAGTAGAAATTGCCGTAAGTCCCAGTTCTCTAACCACATTTAGTAACATCTCAACTGCTCTAACTCCTCCGAAGCCACCAGATGAAACCCCGCATATTCCCACTGCCTTATGAGCATATTCCCGAAGTAAAATATCTAGGGCTCGTTTCAGACTACCCGGATAACCGTGGTTATATTCTGGAGTTACAATAATTAATCCATCAGATTTAATTATGGCATCACGGTAATCAGGATTTTTGACTTTTAATTCCTGACCCTCATCATTCATTGGCAAATCCATATCTTTTGGATCAAATAATTTGGTTTCTATCTCCTGATGAGCTTTGACTCTTTCATAGATTAATTTTGCAACATTTTCACTGGCTCTGCCTTGTCTGACAGTACCGAGTAAAATAGGAATAAATAGTTTTTCTTGGTGCACGATCTTATTGTATCAAAAAAAGAACTTTTGGGCTCTTGAATATCTTTTAATAAACTGTATTGTATTCAGTTAGCTCTAGGCGTTTAAGATTTTTGCTATATTCATAAACAGTAATGCTGCAATTTTTTGGATGTTGACCAGCAGGCCATTTAAGAGCTCGCTCATAATCCCAGTGCTCCAATAAATACCGGA